>MWEJ01000312.1 GCA_002071025.1 Verrucomicrobia bacterium ADurb.Bin070
CGGCGGCTCGGATGCTCGAGGGCGCGATAAAACAGCCAAGTTATAGCCCCAGCCGCTTCACTGGATGCGGATCATTGTACCGGTCCGTTTGACGGAGAAGAGCAGGTTGTCGACCAGCACCTGTTCCTCGGGCGGAAAGAGCTGGCTGCCGCGGATGCCGAACCCGGCGATGCTGAAGGACGAAAGGGCGTTTAACCGATCCTCCGGATCGCCGGTCTTGCGCATGTTCATCTTGAAGCGCAGTCCGTCGAGCGAGGCCACCGGCTGGGCCGGCGTCGGCGTGTCTAGCGTCGGCTGAACCGTTCCCATGTCGTACACCTTGACCGCGTAGGTGTTGGCGGCGGATTCGATCTCCGCCGTGAAACGATACCAGTGGCCGATGTCTATCGACGCGGCGGAGAGAACGTTGCTGTAGTTTCCCGTGCCGTCGCCGTCCGTCGCGAAGATGGAGACGTTCGGATAGACACCCCAAACGTCGGTCGACGTGTCTGTGCTCTCGAAGCCGAAACATAACGCATAGTATTTGCCGAACGCCAGCGTCGCGTTGCGATTGCCCTGCCAGTAGCGGTCGTCGCCCAGATAAAGGGCGGCCTGATGATAGTTCCATGTCCAGTAGGCGGGGGGCCGCATGTCGACCTGCGCCAGCAGGACGTTGCGCGTGATGTCCGCGCCGAGCTCCTGCATGAAATAGGCATGATCGAGGCCGTTGTCCGACAGCCGCAGGTGGGGATTGTTGTTGGCAGCGGTGATATCTGCGCTTAACCCTCCGTTGTTGCGCTTGACCCAGTCGTCCTGGCTGCTGCCGAACGTGTCGATCGCGCCTGCGAGCGGGGTGTGCCGCGCGTTGCCCATGATGTTCGTGTATGTTCGTGTTGAGAACGGATTCCGGTAGATTACGACCGGTTCCTGCTCCGGCAGGGTGGCGGTCAGCACGATGTTGTCGAAGCCTGCCGCGCCGGAGACATTATTGGTTCCGGCGTACCCTCCCTGCATGCCGTAGGCAGCCAGGCTGATCGCGGAAATGCCCTGCAGCTCTGTGAGGTTGTCGTCGCCGATCGGACGGCGGAAATTGCCCGAGAAGGTCTCGACGGGCGTTTCGGGCGTCTCTGCGTTGATGCTGTGCTGGGTGCCCATGTCGTACACGTTCACGTCATAAGTGGCGTTGGCCAGGTCGAGCGTCGCGATGAAGCGGTACCATTTGTCCGTGTCGACTGTGGCTGTGCCGTAGACCGCCGTGGCCCCGAGATTACCGATGCCGTCATAGAAAACGAAGCGCATATCATTGTAGGCTGTGCCGCTGAAGCCGAAGCGGGCCGCGTAATGGTGGTAATAGGAGTTGGTGATGCTGTCGGCCTTTTCACCGCGGTACAGTGTGTCGTCTCCGATCATGATGCTTAAGTTCCTGCTCGTAGCCCAATACCACTTGTCAGGCGGGTTCATTTCAACCGTCACCTGGAGCATGCCGTTCGTCAAGGTGTTGCCGATCCGCTGGCAGGCGGAGATGAAGTTATCGCCGTTGTAGGTCCAGGCGGAAGCATACATGTTGGCGTCACTCGCAGTCCTCGCGACCGTCAACTCGCCGTTGCCGGTGTTGCGGCGTATCCATCCGTCCATGCCCGATCCGAGGATGGAACCGTTGGGATATTCCAGTTTGTTGGCTCTGGTCAGGTTGTCCCAGGGAGTATACCAGTATGATCCGTTCAACGCGGCCGTGTCGTTGGCGTAGCCGAATTCGAGGGGATCCGGGACGGCGCGGGTGATCGTGCGGCTCGCGAAGTCGTTGGCGTAGATGCGCGTGAACACCGCGGCGCCATCCGGTTTGGACTCGATGACCAGATTGTCGAAGCGCGCGGTGAGGTCGATGTCCGTTGACGCATCGTCGCCGCCCTTGACACCGTACGCCGATATCCCCAACGTCGTCAGGCCGCCGGTGGCTGCCGACAGGTTCATGCGGAAGCCGCAGCTCGCGCCGCCGAAGTTCTCGATCGGCGAGGCGGGCATCGCCGTCTCAAGCGTGGGCTGGTCCGTGCCCATGTCATACACTTCCACCGTGTAGGAGTTGGCGCTCAAATCCAGTTCCGCGACGAAGCGGTACCAGTGCGTGGTGTCGACCGTCGCCGTGCCGTGGCGATACTCCACGAAATCGCCGGTGCCGTTATTGTTCTGGGCGCAGAATTTGATGTCGGTGTCTGTGCCGTCCGAACTGCGGAACCCCATCAGCGGGGCCTGGTACTTAAAATACTCCTCTATATCTTCCGTGAGTACACTCATGAAGCGGTCGTACCCGAGGGAGATCAAGTGGTTGCGCGATGAGCCGCTCCACTGGCGCATCGGCTTCAGGTCTCCACTGTACCGCACCAGGCCGTTGGAGAGAACGTTGCCGATCGGGTGGCGGATGTAGCCTCTGCCGGTGGTGTCTCTGCACAGGCAGGCCAGCGGGTTGCCGCTTGAGTCGAGCACGCGCGCGAACAGATCAACATAGTTCAGCCCCTCGACCCATCCATCCTGGATCGCATTTTGATCAGAATAAGGCGTTGTGCCGTTGGTCGAGCAGAGCATGCCGGTGAGGTAGGGTACGGTATAGTCTTTGAATACCGTCGGCCCGACGCTGGTCCGGGTGGCGAAGTCGTTGCGATAGATCGGCACGGGTTGGGCCTGCGCGCCGAGTCCGGTGAACAAGGCTGCAGACAAAACCAGCGACGGGACGGCTGATGGCGTATTCTTACGTGTCATGCTCGGCTCCTCTCAACAAGGTTAATGTGTCATGCGGTCACAAGCGAAACGATTCCATCCGTAAACAGGGCAAGTATCGCAGGAAGTAAACGTTGCGACTATTGCGTTTTCACACATTCTTAGTGCGGAATCCAACAAATTCCGGAATGGTTATTCTTGCAATCGGTTTGTGAAAAAACGCAATGGCAGAAACCTCCGTCCTGTGTCATAATCGCCGTTATCACAATAAACGTGATAAAGGGGAGAAGAAACGATGAATAAAGCGGTGTGTTGTGCAGTCGCGGGATGGCTGGCGGTTTCGGTGTGCGCCGGCGGTATGGAAGTCGGTGTTTGCGCCTATTCGTTTCGCAAGGTGACGGCCTTTGAGGCGATCGACAAGGCGAAGGCGTGCGGGGCCGAGGTGATCGAGCTTTTCTTCTGGCAGAAGCTCAGTCCGGAACATCCCGACGTCACGGTCAACCAGCATCTTGACGATGTGCGCCTCGCGGCGCTCAAAGCGAAGCTGGAGGCGAGCGGGCTCAAGGCCGTCAATGCCTATGTCGCAGATTTCGGCAAGACGGACGAGGAGACGCGTAAATTGTTCGCGTTTGCAAAGAAGCTCGGTCTGAGGGGCTTGACCGGCGAGCCGCCCGTGGACCGCTTCGACGTCGTCGAGCGCATGGTCAAGGAGTATGACGTTCAGCTCTGCTTTCACAACCACGCGAAGAATTCCGACAAGCCGCAGTACCGCAACTGGGATCCCGACTATCTGATGGGGCTGATGAAAGGGCGCGATCCGCGCATGGGCTTTTCGGTGGACACGGGACACATCTACCGTTCCGGCATGGATCCGGTCGCCTATCTCCAGACGGTGAAGGGACGCATCCACTCCGTTCATCTGAAGGACGTCAAGGAGGCGAAGTACGGAAGCCCCGACCTGGTTTACGGCCAAGGCGTCGGCAACATCCCAGCCGTTCTGGAAGAGCTTAAGAAGCAAGGCTTCAATGGACACGTCGGCGTGGAGTTCGACACCGTGTCGCCGCAGGTGGAGCAGGATGTTAAGCAGTGCCTCGACTTTATCCGTCGACACAAATAGAAGAGCTGGCCGAAAAGCCTGCTGCCGTAAAGAAAACGTTTTTGCATACCCATCATCAGATGATACAAGAAAGGTAGACTCAGATGAATTCAGCCCTGAATCGGCGAATGTTTCTAAAAGGCTCAGCGGTCGCTGTGGCGGCCATGGGGGTTCCCGCGATCATTCCTGCGACCGCTTTCGGCGCGAACGAGCGGATCGCGCTCGGCGTCATCGGCTCCGGCGACCGCGGCATGCTGAATGCGCGCAACCTCATGGCCAGCAGCGACTGCCGCATCGTGGCGGTCTGCGACGCGCGGCACAGCCGTATGCGGGGCGCCAAGGATGAAATCGACCGCAAATACGGCGACAAGGGGTGTGCCGAGTATGCGGATTTCCGAGACCTCCTCGCCCGCAAGGAGATCGACGCGGTGATGTGCGCTCCGCAGGACCACTGGCATTCGCTCGTCACGGTTGCGGCCGCCCGCGCAGGCAAGGACGTCTGGTGCGAGAAGCCCACCGGAGTC
>MWEJ01000313.1 GCA_002071025.1 Verrucomicrobia bacterium ADurb.Bin070
CGCGAGTTCCCCATGACATGCCAGTGCGCTTTTGCTGCATCCGTTCGCCCGTTTTTACACTCCCCGTTGCGGTCACTGAGTGACCGCAATAAAGGCGCCTAATATGAAACCCCTCCCCGCCTTTCTCGCCATGCTCATCTCTGCCCTTCCGCTCATCCGCGCGGCGGAAGCTCCTTTTATGATGCTGGTCGGAGATCCCGCCGATACGGCGCTCGCCGCCGCGCTGGAACGTTACCCCTCCTGTTTCGACGCCGTTACCGCGCCGGCCGCAGAGCCCCGTTTCATCTTTGCGTTCCCCGACAGCAATCTGCCGCGCCGCATGATCAGCGAGGCGCTGCGGTTCGCCGCGCCGGCCACGCAGACTGTCGCGCGAATCGGCGACGGCGCGGCCTTCGCCACGTCCGCCACCGCGCACGGTCTATGCGTGCAGACGTTTCTGCTGCTCGCCTATGGCGCAGAGGCGGTGGAGGTCGATTTCCTGAGGGACGCGCATGAAACGCCCGACCGGTTTGCCGCCACCTATTTCAGCGAATTGACCTTCTGGCGCCCCTTCCTCCAGGCCTACGCCCGCCACAACCGCGAGACACGTCCCGGCGGACTCCTTCCCTTTCGTGCGCAGAGCGAAGCAGCCCTCAAACCGCGCACGCTCCCCGGCACCCTCTATGCGGCGGACGCGCTCGCGCCGCTCGGGCTGCCGGTCTGCCCCGGCTCGCCCTATCCGGTCGGCTACCTGCTCACCGCCGCGAATGTCGTCGGCATGAGCGACGTGGAGCTGCAGCGCGTGCTCTCGGGCGGCACGCTGCTGGACGGCACCGCGGTCGCCGCCCTGCAGGCGCGGGGGGCCGGCGCAAGCATCCAGATGGGCGCGCGCCCGCGCCGCGCGCAGCGGGTTGTCGAGGAGTTCACGGACGACGAGCTGAACGTCAACCGCGTGGGCTATGTCTGGCGCCCGCAGGCTCTGGAGGACAGCACGTTTGCGCTTGTCCCGTCGAACGACGCGGCGCGGGTGATCGGGCGCTACCGGGACGCGCAGGGCAAGATCCTGGAAGCCGCCTCTGTCCTGATCGAGCTGCCCACCGGCGGCCGCCTCGCGGCTTTCGGCTTTGACGGCTTTTCGCCGTATGCGAGCGAGGCGAGGCGGCGGCAACTGCTGCTGGCGGCCGACTGGGTGGCGCAGAACCGCCTGCCGGTCTTTGTTGAAGACGCCGCGCAAGCGGTTGTCATCCCGCGCGTGTCGATGGCGGGCGATCTGCGCAGCGTGGCGCTTGTGAACGCCTCGATCGACACGCAGCCGCCGGCCACGCTGCGCCTGCGCGGTTGCCAAGAAGGCATCACGCACATCGAGTGGCTGACGCCCAACGAAAAGCCGGTGCCTCTCGCCGTGCGTTGGGAAGGACAGGATGCGCTGATCACGCTGCCCGCCGTCTGCCCCTGGCAGGCCGGCTGGCTGCGACCGGCGGAGTGAGGGGACTGCCTCTCATTGATGGGGTGCCTGTCACACTGTATGGGGTGCGCCAAGCAGCAGGCCTGCGTGTGCGCCCCCCCCGGCAAACGCTGGTCTCGCCGAGCCCGACCGGCTGAAAGACCGTATCGGTGAAGAGACAGAAAAAGGGGAGGAAGGAAGCGTTGCTGTAACCAGAAAATTGAAACCCCAACGGTCAGCGGAACGGGGATGCACCCACGCTCAGCGCACCATGCATTTCGATCTTTTATTAATTTGTCAAGCCCATAATATTTAAATTTTTATCGCTCCTCATCCCCATTGACTCTAAAAAACGCGGGGACTATACTTGCGCCGCATGATAGAAGAAGGGTGCACGCGGAGACGTCCCCTGATTAATAATACGGGCGTGGTTAACGTGTCGAGGTGCCTATGAATCACACGAGGTTCTGTTTCAGGATGTCGGTGGTGGTGGGGTGTGTGGTGTTGGTTTTCGGCGTGCAGCCGGCACGGGCGACCAGCGGGGCGTGGGAAGGCGATACCAGTCTCTACTGGACCAACAATAACAACTGGGCCAGCAACTACACCTATCCGAGCGGTGACCAGACAGCCACCTTCAACAGCACGGCCAACAACCGGACCAACATCAACATCCAAGGGCTGTCGACCATCCGCTACATCACGTTCGACACCTGTAACGCGGCGGCGTTCCACATCGGCACCTACCCTCCGGGCAGCCAGACCCTGACCGTCTACAACAACGGCACCCTCAAGCTGAACGCCAATGTCGGCAACAGCCAAACCTTCCCGTCCACGCTCCGCTTGGGTACGGACCGTGCGGGATCTACATACGTGCTCCAGAACGACAGCCCCGCCTACACGCTGACGGTGCTCGGCGATGTCGTGGTGCCGAACAGCGGCGGCACGACCGGCACCAAAACGCTCGCCTTCAACGGCGCGGGCGCGATCCGCGTGCTGGGCAACATCAGCACCAACGGGTTTTCACCCATCAACCTGGACAAGAACGGCAGCGGCGTGTTGACCCTGACCGGCTCAAACCGTGTGACCCGGCTCGACATCGACGGCGCGGGCAGCGTCATCGACATTGGCAGCGACGGTTACCTGCACCTCGACAATCTGGGCAGCACCACCCTCTATGTCACGCAGGACGCCGCGATCAAAGGCCGCGGCACCATCCGCCTGAGCACCAACACCGGCGAGAACGGCGCGGACTGCTACATCGCGGCCGGCAAGACCCTGACCATCGAATCGGATCTGGTCAGCGACGGTGTCTTCGAAATGTGGAGCGGGACCGGCACCTTCGTTTTCAAGGGCAACAATGACTTCCGCTCGAACATCCTGATGAACACCTCCGGCGCGATCCAGGTCTCGAAGATCGGCAACGTGGGCTCCACCGGCAACAACTTCGGCTACGCGCCCATCATCAAGTTGTCCGGCAACGGCTGCCGCCTGATCTATACCGGCGAGGGCGAGACCACCGACCGCCTGCTGTCGCTCGGCAACAACGCCACGCTCAACCACTCCGGCACGGGCGAATTGATCTTCGCCAGCAACCTTTCGGTCGGCGGCAACACCAAGACCCTGACGCTGACCGGCTCGACCGACGGCGTCGGCGAGATTGCCGGCGTGATCAGCGCGGGGTCCGGGACCACCTCGCTGGCCAAGGACGGCTCCGGCACCTAGCGGCTCACCGCAGCCAACACCTATGCCGGCTCCACCACCGTGCGCAACGGTGCGCTGGTCCTGACCGGCGCCAATGGCGCGATCACGGCCAGCAGCAGCTTCACCGTCAATCACGGCGCCACCTTGCGCCTGGAGAACAGCGCCGCGGCCAACAACGGCAACCGCCTGCGCGATGCCTCGAATGTGACCCTGAACGGCGGCACGCTCCACTTTGCCAACGACGGCGGCGCGGTCTCGTTCAGCGAGAGCGCCGCCACGTTGACCATCGCGCAGAATGCCTGCACGGTCCGTTCCGACCCCGCCGGCGCAGGGCAAACCTCGACCCTGACGTTCGCGGCGTTCGCGCGCACGGCCGGCGCGGCGGTCAACTTTACCGGAGAATCCCTGGGGGACCCCGACGGCCGCAACACGATCAAGCTCACGGGGCAGGCCGAGGGCCTGATCGGTCCGTGGGCCACGGTCAACGGCACACACCTAGCGGCCTACAGCACGGCGCGCGGCGTCTATGCCTCGCCCGAACCGGCTTATGACGCCGACATTGCGGCACGCGGCCCTTCCTCTGTCATTCTCGACGCCCCGACCGCCAACGTGCGCATCAACAGCGACGGCGTCGCGGGCGCAATCCAACTCGGTTCGGCCACGACGCGCATCCTGTCGCTCACCCAGAACACCGCGACCGACGCCATTGTGGACACGGCAGGCAAAACCTTCCGGACATCCGGCGTCATCGTCCCGGCCGACAAAGCGGCCGTCACGCTCGGTGCCGCTCCGGGCGACGGTACGCTCACCGCGCTTGCCGCAGGGGGCGACGTGGCACTCCACAGCGGTACCGCATCCGGCGGCGTCACGGTCAACGCCGTGATCGCCAACAACACCTCGGCCTCGACGCTCACCAAACAGGGCGACGGCACGGCCGTCCTTGCCGCGCCGAACACCTTCTCCGGTCTCACCGCGATCGGCGGGGGCTCGCTCCTGCTTGCGCATCCCGACGCCCTGCAGAACAGCACGCTGGCCGGTCCCGGCGCGTTCTTCGACGCCGCGGCGGGGTCCGCTTTTGCCGTAGGCGGCCTGACCGGTTCCTTCCCCTTGCGCCTCGAGAACCATGCTGGTGCGCCGATCCAGTTGACACTCGGCCGCGGCAACGCCAGCGCCTC
>MWEJ01000314.1 GCA_002071025.1 Verrucomicrobia bacterium ADurb.Bin070
CCGGACCTCGCAGGATGTGCGGGAATCAACGGAGTTGCTGGTCTCTTTTTTCGCGCGCGTGGGCATTTCGCTGAAAGCGCAGTATCACAACTGGCCCACGTTTCTGCGCCGCGTTTCCGGGCGCCAGAGCCAGATGTTTCGCATCGGATGGGTGGGGGACTATCCGGACGCGGAAAACTTCCTTCAGCTTTTCTACGGACGTAACGTGTCGCCGGGACCCAATCGCTGCAACTACGTCAATCCGCGCTTTGACCGGTTGTATGAGGCCGCCTGCGCGGCACCGGACGACGCGGCGCGCAACCGGCTCTGGGCCGAGGCGCAGGAGCTGGTGCGCGAGGATTGTCCGTGGGTCTTTCTGCACTTCCAGAAAGTCTACAGCCTCTGCCAATCCCGGGTGAAGAACTACGTGCCGTCCGACTTTCCGTACGGGACGGAAAAATATTTACGGACACAGACAACGGACGAATAACCCCACTCGTCATTCGTAGCGCAGGCAATCGATCGGATTGAGGCGCGACGCGCGCAGCGCGGGATAGAAACCGAAAAACATGCCGACCGCGGCACTGAAGAGGAAGGCGACCATCACCGACGATTCGGTGATCAGGATGGGCCACTGTTGAAGCCGGCCGACCAGCCGCGCGCCGCCCGTGCCGAGCAGCACCCCGAGCAGGCCGCCGACGATGGAAAGCGCCATGGCTTCGGCGATGAATTGCAGCAGGATATCGCTGGGCGTGGCGCCGATCGCCATGCGCAGGCCGATTTCGCGCGTGCGCTCGGTGACCGACACCAGCATGATGTTCATGATGCCGATGCCGCCGACCAGCAGCGAGATGGAGGCGACGACGGTGAGCAACAGCGTCATCAGCTTGGTCATGCTGCCGATTGTGTTGGTGATTTCAGTCATGTCGATACTGTTGAAATCGTCCGGGGCCTGCGGCGCGAGCTTGTGGCGCTGGCGCAGCAGCGCGCCGATCTCTTCTTTGGCCGCGGTGATGTCATCCAGCGAGTGCAGGCTGATCATCAACATGTTGACATTGTTGAAAATAGAGTTTTGCAGCACGCGTTTCACCGTGGTGAAGGGGACGAGGATGACATCGTCCTGGTCGTGACCCATGGTGTTGCTGCCCTTGCGCGCCATCACGCCCAGCACGCGGAAAGGCATGTTGCGGATGCGAATGGTTTGGCCCACCGGTGAAGCGCTGGTGAATAGGTTGTCGACGACGGTCGCCCCCAGCACGCAGACGCGGGCACCGGCGCGCTGATCGGCCTCGGTGAAGAAGACGCCGTCCTCCGCAGTCCAGTTGCGCACCTCGGGGTAATCGACGGAAACCCCTTGGATCTGGGTGGACCAGTTGTTTTCCTGGTAGATGACCTGCGAGCCGGTGCGGACGACGGGGGTGACCGCGCGCACAAGATGCGCGAGATCCTGCGCGATGTTCTCGCCGTCTTCAGCGGTGAGCGTCTGGCTGGATCCCGAGCCGCCGTGCACGCCTCCTTGCGTGCGGCTGCCCGGGAACACCATGATGATGTTGTTGCCGATGCTGCTGATTTCCTTGATCATCATGGCCTGGGCACCTTGGCCGATGGCGACGACGGCGATCACCGCCGCGATGCCGACAATGATGCCCAGAGCGGTCAGCAGCGACCGCGTCTTGTTGCGGAAGATGGCCCGCAGCGCGACTTTAAGGATCATGAAGAAGTTCATATGTGTATGCGGGCTCAAGCAACAATTTGTCCGTCGCGCATTAAGATCCGGCGCCGGGCGCAGGCGGCGATATCCTCTTCGTGGGTGACCATGACGATGGTGATGCCCTCCTGGTTCAACTGCTTGAAGAGCGTCATGATCTCGACGCTGGAGCGGGTGTCGAGGTTTCCGGTCGGTTCGTCGGCGAGGATGACCGGCGGGCTGTTCATGAGCGCGCGGGCGATGGCCACGCGCTGCTGCTGGCCGCCCGAAAGTTGAGCGGGCGTGTGGTCGGCGCGGTTGCCGAGGCCGACGCGTTCGAGCATGCGAACCGCGCGCGCGCGGCGTTCGCGGCCGGGGAAGCCGCGATTGTAAAAGGTCGGCAACTCCACATTCTCCAGTGCGCTGGTGCGTGAGAGCAGGTTGAAATTCTGGAAGACGAAACCGAGCTTCTGGTTGCGGATGTGCGCGAGCTGCGCGCGGCTCATGCGGCTGACCTCGACGCCGTCCAGCAGATAGGTGCCTGACGTGGGCGTGTCGAGGCAGCCGAGGATGTTGAGCAGCGTGCTCTTGCCCGAGCCCGAGGCGCCCATGACGGCGACAAAATCGCCGTTGCCGATCGTCAGAGACACGCCGTCCAACGCATGGACGGCGTTTTCGCCCATTCGGTAGGTCTTGAACATCTTTTGGATGTTGATCAACATGATTCCTTCTATCGCATAGCGCGACGCGCGGTGCGGCTTTGCGAGCCGCCCGGCGGCGTCGGCATGAAGGGGTTTTTCGGTCCGCTGGGGGCTGCGCCGCCATTGGTTTTGAAGCCGAGCACGACCTCGCGCCCCTCAAGCCCGTCCGGTGCCGCGATCGCGTGCCGGGTGCCGTCGGATATGCCCAGCTTGACTCCGAGCGCTTCGGGCGCGCCGTTGGTGCCGAGCAGCCAGACTTTCGGGCCTTGGATGTCGCTGACCAGATTGGTGGGATTAAAGCGCAGCGCGGCGGCCGGCACGAGTTGGGCGTTCTCAGTGCGCGCCACCTCGATGGCGATGTTGGCGGTCATGCCGGGGAAGAGTTTCTCTCCGGGGTTGTCAGCCTCCACGATCACCGGATAGGTGACGACATTCTGCACGGTGGTCGCCGCCAGGCGGATCTGCCGGACCGTGCCGCGGAAGGTGTCGCGGTAGGCGTCGACGGTGAAAGAGACCGGCTGGTTGGTGCGGATCAGGCCGACGTCGGCCTCGGGCACGCTGGCCGAAACCTGGATGCGCGACAGGTCGGTCGCGATCTGGTAGAGCTGCTGCGCGTTCATCGAGGAGACCACGGTCTGCCCTTCATCCACGTTGCGAGCGATCACGACGCCGTTGACCGGCGAGCGGATCGTGCAGTAGTCGAGGTTGGTTTTCGAGAGTTTGACAGAGGCTTGCGACTGTTCGACGGCGGCTTCGGCGACTTTGAGCTGCGCGGCCAGCGCGTCGCGTTCCGCCAGCGCGGCGTCCCGTTCGGCCTTGGAGAGCATGTTGCGCGCGGCGAGTTCCGTCTTGCGGACAAAATCTTTTTCGGCGAGCGCGAGTTTAGCGGCCGTCTGTTCCACGTTCGCCTGATTGGACTTGAGCTGGGCGCGGTCTTTCGCATGCGTCGCTTCGTAGACGGCGGGGTCGATCAGCGCGATGATCTGGTTGGTGGTCACAATCGAGTTGTAGTCGACATAGAGTTCAAGGATGCGTCCGTTGACTTGCGTCCCCACCTCGACCTCTTTGATCGGCTCGACAGTGCCGGTCGCGCGAATCTCCTGAACAATCGTGTCGCGGTTCACAACCGTCGTGCGGTATCCTGCGTCTGGTTCCTGCACGCGCGTCTTCTGGTAGTAATACCAGCCTCCTGCCGCAACCGCGCCGAGGGTTAGCAAAACAAGAAAAACCTTCATGGGGTCCCTTTAAACGAATAATCGATCATCAGTTTAAACGAACGGTACGTCATTGTATTGCCCTTTTTTTTATGTGCCCGTTGACTGTACCGCATCAATGTTGTTTGAGAAAAGTTCATGGCCGAAATCAAACGCGGGCATGGCGCGTTTGATATATACTGTCCTCATAAACGTTCTGAAGGCTGTTGTTGTCACACGGTTAGACGGGGGAGGGGAGCATGAAGAAGAGATCCTGGATGATTCTGGTTGTGTGCGCGTCGTGCGTCACGCATGCGGCACCGTTGAACGAGCGAGAGGCCGGGCTTGTCAAAGCGCGGCTGGTGCCGGCGCCGAAACGCGTCGAGCTGGGTGACGGGCCGGAGGTGGTGCTGGATGACGCGCTCGCGGTGACGCTGTCCTGCGCCAAGGAGAGCGACCTGGCCCGGAAGCAGGTGCGCGCGATGTTCAAGGCGTGGTTCGGTTGCCGTCCGGAGGTGAGCGTGGCCGCGCCGGGCGATGCCGCGCCGCGGCTCGCGGATGCCTATCGGATCGCCGCCGCGAACGGCGCGTTGCGGATTGAAGCCGCCGACGCCGGCGGCGCGCGCAACGCGATGCGCACGCTGCGCCAACTCGCCGAGCCGGCGCGCGGCACGCGCGCAGTGACGGCGCATCTCATTCCTGAGACG
>MWEJ01000315.1 GCA_002071025.1 Verrucomicrobia bacterium ADurb.Bin070
GGTGCGCGGCACGATCAAGGCCGTGCCCTTCGAGACCACGCCCGACGGCCGCACGCGCCTGACGCTCGACCTGCCTGAGCACGGCTCGACTTTCGTGGTGTTTAGAGAGGGGAACGCTCAACGCTCAACGCTCAAACCTGAAACCAGAAACCTGAAACCAGAAACCCTCTCAGGCCCGTGGGAGGTGACGTTCCAGACCGGCCGCGGCGCACCCGCAAAGGCGGTGTTCGACACGCTGATCGACTGGACCGCGCACAGCGATCCCGGCATCAAGCATTTCTCGGGGACCGCCACCTACCGCAAGACCTTCGAGGTCACTGCCGGGCAGGCCGGACGCGCGGCCGTGCTGGATCTCGGCACGGTGGCGGCGCTCGCGCAGGTGCGGCTGAACGGCAAAGATCTCGGTGTGGTCTGGACCGCGCCGTGGCAGGTCGAACTGGCCGGCGCGCTGAAGGCCGGCGCCAACGCGCTGGAGATCGAAGTCACCAACCCGTGGGCCAACCGTCTGGTCGGCGATGCCGCCCTGCCGCCGGAGCAGCGCGTGACGAAGAGTAACATGGCCCTGCGCAACGGTCCCCGCAAAGGCGGCGACTACACGCTGCGGCCCTTCGCCGGCTTCTCCTCCGAAGACGCGCTCCAGCCCTCGGGCCTGAAGGGACCGGTGACCCTCTCGTTCTCTGCCCCGTAAGGCAAAACACGTCCCAACGCAACACGTGTCCTCACTTCGGACACGAAAGCCGTGAACCCACCTATCATGACAAGTGGATTCACGGCTTTCGCTTGACAGTCCTCCCGCCTAACCCTTACGGTACGCTTCATCATGGAGACGGACCGTTGACAAGGAGGAGGGATCGCGTGATGCTGTTTTCCAAGAGCGTGTTTGCCGGGGGATGCGCCATCCTGGCCGCCGGGCTCGTGTCGGCGCAGAACGAGGCGTTTCAGGCCAGCCTGACGCCGGAGCATGCGTTGCACGGCCGCGACACGCGCATCGAGGGCGTGGCCCTCAGCGTGTGGGGAGAAAATCCGCAGAGCGCGCTCGCAATCGGCTTTGTCAACGGCTCCACCGGCCTCAGCCGCGGCCTCAGCTTCGGCCTCGTGAACTATGCCGAGAGCTATTCCGGCGCGCAATGGTCGTTGGTCAACTTCGCGCACGCCGACATGAACGGCTGGCAGGGCGGCCCCGTCTTCGGCCTGATCGTGAGCGCGCTCAACTACTGCGGCGGCAACATGAACGGCCTGCAGACCGGCTTGGTGAATCTGTCCGGCGGCATGTCTGGCGTGCAGGTCGGCGTGGTCAATTACGCGCAGCGCATGGAGGCCGGCCTGCAGGTCGGTCTGGTCAACCTGATCGGCAACACCGGCGGCTGGTTCACGAACTGGCCGAATGAGGTCGCGCCCTGCATGGTTCTCGCGAACTGGAAATTTTGAGTGACCCTAAAGGAAGCAGTTGAATCGGTCGATTCGACGCAAAACATTCGTGTACAAGAACTTGCGTACGCAGATATCTCCACCTAAATGGCGTAAAGTGTAACTGTACTTCTTATACTCGTTTTTGCTAAAGATAAGCACCCCGCGCGGCTGCGCCACGAATGATCGAGGGGGTAACTATGACATAATGGCCAAGTTACCGACAAGGAGCATAGGAAGAGCGGTGCCGTTACGGCAGGGAAGGATGTCAGAGAGGCGGACGCCGAAGGTCAAGGCGAGGTTCCGCGAGCTGGCGGCCGCCGCGGACTGGGAGTACGTCGTGCTGGTGACCAATGACGAGTCCCTGGACGCGGCCGCCCTCTCCCAGGCGTACAGGGACCGGGCGGACTGCGAAAACGTCTTCGACGAGAGATCAAGAACCTGTGGGCGCTTTCATGAACCGCCTCGCCACAACTGCGGAGCAGTTGAGCGTCGAGCAGGTCTGGGCGCTCATCCTGTCGGCCGCATTCTTCAAATGGCTACAAGGAAAGGTGCTTCACCCGTCACGGATGGCGTTCAAACGCTGCACCGGCGAAACACGTGAAGAGTTAACTGCTCTTTTAAGGATTAAGCCATAACGTTGGGTGTAAGGCAAAGAAAGGCCGGGCGGTTCTCGCCCGGCCAGTCGTTATGTGTGGGGGATTTTCTGCTGCCCACACGCACATTTGTTTAACGGATCCCGTACACGGTGACTGTGGTTTTGCCGACAATGCCGAGCACACTGAACCACTTGTAATCCGCATAGTGAACCGTTTTAATCTTGCCGTTCCTTGCAGCCTCTTCAATCGAGCACTCATCCCATGCAAAACTCATGCCCGTCAAAATGGGGTCATGGAAATACATGCTGGATGCAGAGCCCGATTCCGCGGCCACGGCAGCACCGTTTTCTCCAAAATTATATTGGAGTGGCGCGCTGAATGTGGTCACGATTCCGCCTCTTGGCGGCACGAATGGCGCTTTGACACTCGCGCAACCCGACAACAAGAGAGTCACGGCCATACAGGGGAGCCATACGCTCACCAGGCGTTGAACGCTCATGGCGACCTCCCTCTTATTCACCGTAAGCCATCACGGTCGTCTTTTGATAAATGCCCAACACATTGAAGTATTTGTAATCGAGGAAATGAACGGTCTTTAATCCGCCCTCTTGCGCAGCCGCCTGTGTGCTGGCATCACCCACCGAGACGAGTCCCAAAATACACATCGCCGACGACTCGCCTTTTTTCGACGCCATCGCAGAACGGTTGTGGTCAATCGACAAAGGAGCCTCAACCGCAGTCACCGCGCCCATCGGAGGCGCAAAAGGCGCCGTCAAACAACCCGTAAACGCCAACATGGAACCGCACAGCACAAGACCACTACACAGTTTATGCATACTCATACCCCGTCCTTGAGAACGAAGCATCCCGCATGCACCATGCATATCGAGAGCTTCATGTTTTTAGTTGTATTATTATTTCATCTGTTTGACAAGCGTTTTTTAGAGCATGCGAAGCCGAAAGGCGCATGGCAGTTCTGTTGGGGTCCGTGATTCGTAATCGTAATCTTGCTCGTAATCATAATCTTGAATGTGGCACGCACGAGCTATTACACTGTCATCATGAACGGGCTATTCGACCATGAGAAGTTGACCGTCTATCAGGATTCGATCCGTTTTGTGGTGTGGGCGGGTGAACGCTTGGAAACACTTCCAAAGAGTCTGGCGGCCTACGACCAGTTGGATAGGGCTTCGACGTCGATTCCCTTAAATATTGCGGAGGGAAATGGAAAATACACAGCCCCGGATCGATGCCGGTTCTTTGACATAGCCCGCGGCTCGGCATTGGAATGCGCGGCGTGTCTGGATGTGCTTGTGGCCAGAAAGAGGCTTGCCCGTGCGGAGCAGGGGAAAGAGATACGGGTACGTATTGTCTCGATGCTGGTGGGCTTGATCCGCAGCACGTCCGCTGTTCGTATCCATGAGGAACGGGCCAAATATGAGGCCGACGACCGGCGGTTAGCGGATTAGGATTACGATTACGATTAAGCAGGGTATCCACCAACAGAACTGCCATGCGCCCGAAGCCGAGGCGCATCCCTGATTCACTGACCTCACTGTCGTTCCGGTAGGGGCGGACGTCTCGGACGCCCCAGCACTGTCGGCCGTCGGCCAGTCAGTGAAACGGGGATGCGCCCGTCTTGCGGCTTGAAAACCGTGGACGTCCTGTGTGACAATCAAACCACCGACTCGCATTCCGACGAAGCGCCGAGCTTCGCTTGCTGCCGCCCACCGATAATGATAATCCCATTTTCAGAGGAGTAATTTCATGACCGTCATCAACACGCCGGACGCCCCTGAGGCGATCGGCCCTTACGCGCAGGCCATCGAAGCCCAGGGATTCATCTTCTGCTCGGGCCAGCTTGCGATCCATCCCGTGTCCGGCAAGATCGAAATGGTCGGCGCCGCGGAGCAGATGATGCGCGTGCTGCTCAACCTGCGGGCCGTGCTTGAAGCGGCCGGTTCCAGCCTCGACAAGGTGGTGAAGACCACGCTCTTTCTGACCGACATCGGCGATTTTCCTGCCGTCAACAAAGTCTACGCCGAAATGTTCGGCGACCACAAACCGGCTCGCTCGACCGTTCAGGTGGCGCGTCTGCCGAAGTGCGCGCGCGTCGAGCTTGAGGCGATCGCGCTCAAATGAAGCCATGCGCAGCCAGCCAGTCGCGCACGGGCGCGGCGGGCAAGCCCATGACATTGGTGTAGGAGCCGCTCGTGCCGGCGATCAGCAGCTCGCCGTTCTCGTCGATGTCGTACGCGCC
>MWEJ01000316.1 GCA_002071025.1 Verrucomicrobia bacterium ADurb.Bin070
CGGGGCGAGGATGCAGTCGAAGCGGCGCAGGACGGTCAGGGGGAGGATGACCTTGCGGTATTCGTTGCGCTTGTAAGGGCCGCGCAGAAGGTTGCAGATGCCCCAGATGAAAGAGGCGATTTGGGCGTGGGTTTCGGCAGTCATCGTGTCGCTTCGCAGATCCGTTCATTCGTTAAACCCGGACTCCTGAATACGCGTCCCGCGTGGGGCCACCGTACCCAGCATATGGAGCGTCATGTTACCACCGGTTAAACCGGGATGGCGAGGGAAAAGAAGGGCGAGTCGCAGCGTGGATCGTGGTGTACCTGTTGTTACCCAAGAAAGCCTGACTCGCATGACTGCACGTGAACGTATCCTGACTGTGTTGAACGGCGGCATCCCCGACCGCGTGCCGGTCGTTCCCTTTATCCAGGAAGAGTTGCTGGCGTGGGTCTATCCCTATCTTTTCGCGGCCTCTGACTTTTTGGAACGGCAGACACCGCTCGAAAACGTCACAGCCATGCTCCGCGCCGCAGAGGCGGAGGGTGCCTATTAAGCAGGTCGGCAACCAACAAAAAAGGGATGGCGGGCACGCCCGCCATCCCTGTCGACTCTAAACAGGTCCGTTTTGTTTTCCGTGATTAGAGAAGCTGTTTGACAGCGGCGACGATGTCGCGGTCATGCGGCAGGAAGGCGTCTTCCAGCGAGTAGGCCTGCGGCGCGATGCCGTCCTTAGCGCCGACGCGCAGGACCGGGGCATCCAGCGAGTCAAAGGCCTCGGCCATGATGCGCGACGCGATCTCGCCGGTGTAGCTGCCGATGCCGACGCAGTGGCTGGCGACCACGCAGCGGCCGGTCTTGCGGACCGAGGCGAGGATCGTCTCCATGTCCAGCGGCACCAGCGAGCGGATGTCGACGACCTCGGCGGCGACGCCCTGCGCGGCGAGCTGGTCCGCCGCTTTCAGCGCCTCGTAGAGCATCGGGCCCCACGTGATGATCGAGACCGCATCGCCGGCGCGTTTGACGTCGGCCTTGCCCAGCGGAATCAGGTACTCTTCGGCCGGCACCACGCCCTTGTAGTTGTACATGATCTGCGATTCGACGAAGAGGATCGGGTTGTTGTCGCGGATCGCGCTCTTCAGCATGCCCTTGGCGTCGTAGGGCGTGGCCGGATAGACGACGTACAGCCCGGGGATGTGGGCGAACATCGATTCCAGCGTTTGGGAGTGCTGGCCGCCGTAGCCTTTGCCGCCGCCGACCGAGGCGCGGTAGACCAGCGGCACCTCGATGCTGGCGCCGGACATGTAGTGCCATTTGGCCGCCTGGTTGGAGATCTGGTCGGAGGCCATCAGGCCGAAGTCCATGTACATCAGCTCGACCACCGGGCGCAGGCCGGTCATGGCCGCGCCGACCGCCGTGCCGCAGATGCAGGCTTCCGAGATCGGCGTGTTGAAAACGCGGTCGCGTCCGAAAGCGTCGATCAGCCCCTTGGTGACTTTGAAGGCGCCGCCGTATTCGGCGATGTCCTCGCCCCACTGCACCACGCGGCGATCGCGCATCATCTCCTCGATCATCGCTTCCTTGATCGCGTCCTTGTAGGTGATCTGGCTGTCTTCCGTGCGCTTGATGGCGGGCAGCTCGGCTTCGAGCGTGACGGACGCAAAGGCCTCGGGCACCGTCTCCACGCGGGTGTCGGTGTACATGTACTTGATCACGTCGGCCGGATCGGGATCCTTCGACCAGGCGGCCTTGGCCGCCATGCGGGCGTTGCGGTCGGCCACCTTGGCCTTGAGGTCGGCGAGCTTCTTGGGCGTGATGCAGCCGTTCTCGAGCATCTGCCGCTCAAGGTTCGCGATCGGGTCGAGGGCCTTCCACTCGGCCTCTTCCTCCTTGGTGCGATATTCGTTGCGCGGGTCGCCGAGCGAGTGGCCATAGTTGCGGTAGGTGTCGAACTCCAGCATCACGGGGCCTTCGCCCTTGCGGCACAGCTCGGCCGCGCGGCGCATGGCATCCATGCAGGCGAGGATATCCATGCCGTTGATCACTTCGGCGTGCATGTTGTTGTCCGCGAAGCCGGCGGCGCGGCGCGCGACCGTGCAGACGCCCGCGACCTCGCCATCCACACGCCCGGTAAAGCCATAGTGGTTGTTGATGACGGCATAGACGATGGGCAGGCCGAAGGGGTGCTTGGCGTAGGTGGGGTCGGTGAACTGGCCCATGGCGGCCCAGTTGAGCGCTTCCAGCACGACGCCGTTGGCGTAAGCGCCGTCGCCCGCGAAGCAGCAGGTGACCTTACCGTTCTTGAAATAGCGCGAGCTGATCGCCGAGCCGGTGGCGATCGGCACGCCGCCGCCGACGATTGCGTTGGCGCCGAGGTGGCCGGCCTTGAAGTCCGCGATGTGCATGCCGCCGCCGCGTCCCTTGCAGTAGCCGTCCTCTTTGCCGAACAGCTCGGCGATCGCGCGGTAGACATGGTCTTCCAGGGCGGCTTCGACCAGCTCTTTGCGCTTGGTGGCGCCGCAGGCCGGGACGCGGGCCTTCAGCTCGTCCACGCTCATGCCGCGGATGGCGGCGCACCCTTTGGCCAGCGAATCGCCGTGGCCGCGGTGGGTCGAGGTGATCTGGTCGTCATAGCGCATCGCGGCGCAGCAGCCGACGGCCGTGGCTTCCTGCCCGATTGAAACGTGCGTGGGGCCGCGGTACTCGTAGCCCTTGCAGGAGTCGTACGCGCCGGTGCGCAGCTTGACGATCATCTCCTCAAACTCGCGGATCATCAGCATGTCTTCCAGCACGTCGACGGTCTGAGCGGACGTGAGGGAGCCGGCGGCGAGCTCCTCTTTCAGCGAACCCTTGTACTGATAGGCGGGAATCTTGCCGAGGGAGTAGGTGGTCGGCTTGAACTTCGGTTTCAGTGTGCTGAGGTAATTGTTGGTAGCCATGGCGGTCGTGTCTTTCGGTTAGTATGGGTTAAACAAGAAGGGTTTCGACTCCGGCGCGCTGGAACGCCTTCCGCTCGGCGGGAGGCATCTGTTTGTCAGAGATTACGGTGGAGAGTTGGCTGATCGTGCCGAACCTCACGAAGCTCGTCTTGCCGAACTTCGAGCTGTCGGCCAACAGCACGGTGCGCGAGGCGCGCGCCATCGCCTGCTCTTTGGTGAAGGCCTCGGCCGGGTCGGTGGTGGTCATGCCCTGCTGGGCCGAAACGCCGATGGTGCCCATAAAGGCAATGTCGAGATGCATCTGGTCCAGCACCGCGCGCGTGAGCGGGCCGACGAACGTCTGGCTGAGCAGGCGGCACTCGCCGCCGGTCAGGATCATGCGGGGGCCGCCGTTGCTGAAGATCTGTGACACGCGCAGCGAATTGGTGACGACGGTCAATTGCTTGAGCGGGATGAGCAGGCGCGCCAGCGCGACGATCGTGCTGCCGCCGTCGAGGTAGACGATGTCGCGCGGGCCGATGAGCGCGAAGGCGGCCTCGGCGATGCGCTGTTTCTCCGGCGCGGCCATGGCGGTCTTGTCATCGAACAAGGGTTCCTCGGCGCGCCGCTCCGGCGCCATGGCACCGCCGTGGATGCGGCGCAGCTCGCCGGACGTCTCGAGTGCGGCCAGGTCGCGCCGCACCGTGGCGGCGGAGACCCCCAGTTCGGCGGCCAGCTCCTCCACGCGCAGAATGCCGCGCTCGCGCACAAGGTCGCGCAGTTTGCGCCAGCGGGCTTCAGCCAATTCTCTGGATGCGGTTTCGCTCATTCGCGTTCACTTTCGCTCGTAAACGCGCACAGTTAATCAGAAATGCGCACCGCACGCAAGGCGAAAAAGCCGAGCGCTTATCAGGAACGGTAGTTGGGCGCTTCCTTGATGATCTTGACGTCGTGCGGGTGGGCTTCGCGCACGCCCGCGTTGGTGACGCGGTAGAAATAGCCGTCGCGTTTCATCTCGGCGAGGGTGCGGGCGCCGCAGTAACCGAGCGACGACCGCAGGCCGCCGCAGAATTGGGTCATGATCTTCTTGACCGAGCCGGCCAGAGGAACGATGCCCTCGATGCCCTGCGGCACGAGGTCATCCTCTTTGACGTTGTCTTGGTCGTAGCGCTGGCGGCTGCCCTTGCCCTCTTTCATGGCGGCGAGGCTGCCCATGCCGCGGTAGACGACATAGTGGCGGCCTTCGTGAATGATCTTCTCGCCCGGGCTCTCCTCGGTGCCGGCCAGCAGCGAGCCGAGCATCACGGTGTCCGCGCCGGCGACC
>MWEJ01000317.1 GCA_002071025.1 Verrucomicrobia bacterium ADurb.Bin070
CAACCGTGCAGGCGCCGCGCGCGGTTGTGGCGGCGCGGAAGGCGGCGGCGGCGCGAGTGCCGGCGCCGGTCCCGCGTCCTTGACGGGTTCGGCAGCGACCGGTGCGGCAGCCGCACGCGGCGCGGGTTTCTCGGACCCGCTCAGCCTTTCCTCCAGTCGGATCAGCCGTCGCTGCACGTCCTCCATACCACGGCACAGGCTCGACACGCGGGCCAGCAGAATAAAGGGAATCACAAACAGAATCGTGACGACTCCCAACCCGATCATGACGATCAATATCTCATTCATGGCCCGCTCCTTGAATACATCATTTCGGATGAGCTTAGACCGTCTTTGTCCGCACATCAAGGCCGATTACATGTTTTGCATGATTCCAGTGTCCGGCCGACACGTCCCTAAGGCGAGCAGGCCGTAAAAAGTGTGTTCGGTATCGCCCTGCGCGGCGGCGGGAAACGGGCCGAACAGGCCGTCGTCCAGCCAGCACGCCTCGATGAAGGCCAGATCCGCTTTACATGCCGCATCCGTACCTGGTTTTTTTTCGAGGGAATCGGACATCCGCAAGGCGAACCGCGCCACCGCCGTGGCGAGCAGGTCAGCCGGCACGCCGGGGGCCGAGGCAAATCCACCGCCCGCGCGGTGCCGTGCCGACAGCGCGGCGACCCGTCCGGGCGCGTCCTCCCCGGCCAGCGCGGCCAGCACCAGCCCGGCGGCCAGTTGTGGCGTGGGGCTCTTTTCCGGCACACGCGCGCCGGGTTGGCGGCGTTGGGCGTGACACGCGCGCCGCATGATCCAGCGTGGCAGGTGCGGGAACGTCAGGCTGGCGAGAAAAATGCCGTAGGGGTCGCCCACGCGCCAGAGGTCGGCCCAGCCAGTCAGCAAGGCTCGGAAAACGGATCTTTTTTCGACGTTCAGCAGCAGTCGCGCACAAGCGGCGTCAACCCGATTCGCGGCGCGCGTGTGGCGGGCCATCGCGCCGCAGAGCTTATCGCGGTCATACGGCGCGCGCAGCGCCCGCAGCGAGAGCCAGCCGAAAAAGGTGTAGTAGGGATCGCTCCGGCCGTCCAGCCCTTTGAAGCCGCCTTCGGCCGAGCGTCGGTTCGCCAGGCTGCGGACCAGCGTGTCCCGCGCGTCCGGCAGCAGACCGTCGGCGCCGCAGGCGGCAAGGCATTCCAGCGTGTGAAAGAGCGAGGCCATGGAGAGAACCTGCAACGTACGGCGGGGGTCGGAACGAACGGAGGCCTCTTCCGCGGGCACGGAAGAGGCCGCATCGCCAGAGAACCGGAGCCGCTTATTTGCCGAAGGGATTCAGCTTTTTCAGCTTGTCGGTCGTGGCCTTGGCCGCGTCCGCCGCGCTTTTGGCCGCGTTCTCCGCGGCTTTGACCGCGCCATCCGCCGCATCCGTGGCGCCGCCGGTCACGCCCTTGAGCGCCTCGGTCGCACCTTTGGCCGCGTCGGCCGCCGCACCGCCTGCCCCCTTGAGCAGATCGCCCGCGGCGCCGGCCGCGCCGGTCACGGCCTGGGTCAGGCCGCCCAAGATACCGTTGATAACCTCAGTCAGCGCATCCACGGCCGACGCACCGCCCGACGCCTTGCCGATGTCGCGCACGGTCACCGAGGGCAGGGGAATGGTGAGGGCCTTGCCCAGGGTCATGCCCGAGGCGAACGACACCTTGGCGCTGTTCAGCGAGAACTCTTCGATCACGACCTTTTTGCCGGGCTTCTTCTCTTTGTCGGTCTGTTTCTTCTCTTCCTCGGAGGCCTTCTTGGCATTGGCCATCATCGTGTCGAAATTCGACTTGCCGTCTTTGCTTTCAAACGAGATGGCGGGGGCGTCGATCTGGATCTTGCGCACCACGATCGTGTCGCTCAGCAGCGAGCGCATGTTCAGGCCGACCTCGACCTTATCGACCGCGAAGGCGTCTTTGTCGGAATAACCCTGAGGGTTGCCGACCTTGACCTGCGACACCGTGAGGTTGCCGGCCAGCGCATTGAGCTTGACGTCGCCGACCGAGACCGGCACGCCCAGCGCTTTGGGTCCGCCCACCGAGGCAGCGGTCTTGACGATCGGCCCGATGGTCATCGGCAGCGTCAGCACCGCCACGACCAGCAGCACCACGACCGCGATCACACCCCACATCAGAATCTTGCCGAGCTTTTTCATAACGGTCTCTCTCTCTTTCAATCCCTTCGGAAGACCCTTCGGAGCCGGAGGGGGCCGGGGTTCCTTATCCCGGTGCCTCCGGCTCGCGGATCTTCCGCATTCTGTTACACGGTGTAGGTCGAAGCTGCGGTGTTGCCGCCGCTCTCCGTCCAGATGTGATGATAGAACTCGCCGCGCGGCTTGTCAACGCGCTCATAGGTGTGCGCACCGAAGTAGTCGCGCTGCGCCTGCAGCAGGTTCGCCGGCAGGCGGGCGCTGCGGTAGGCGTCGAAGTAGTTGAGCGCGGTGCTCATGGCCGGCACCGGGATGCCGAGATCGACGGCCGTCTTGATGACCGCGCGCCAGGCGTTCTGGGCCTTGGCAACGGTCTTCTTGAAGTAAGGATCGAGCAGCAGGTTGGCGAGCTGCGGATCGGCGTCGAAGGCCTCCTTGATCTTGCCGAGGAAGCGGGCGCGGATGATGCAGCCCTGACGCCAGACCAGCGCGATTTCGCCGTAGTTGAGGTCCCACTTGTACTCTTTGGCCGCGGCGCGCAGCAACTGGTAGCCCTGCGCGTACGAGCAGATCTTCGAGGCGTAGACCGCCTGCTCGAGCTGCTTGACGAAAAGCTTCTTGTCAACGTCGGGTTTGGCGGACGGGCCTTTCAGGACCTTGGAAGCCGCGACGCGCTCCTCTTTGATGGCCGAGAGGCAACGCGCGAAGACCGCCTCGGCGATCTGCGGGATGCCGATGCCCAGGTCGAGGCCGGCCTGGGAGGTCCATTTGCCGGTGCCCTTCTGGCCGGCCGTGTCGAGGATGATGTCGACGATCGGCTTGCCGGTTTCGTCATCGGTCTGCGCGAGGATGTCGGCCGTGATCTCGATCAGATAGCTGTCAAGGTCGCCGGTGTTCCACTTGGCGAAGACCTTCTGCATCTCCTTGGCGGACATGCCGAGGCCGCGCGCCATCAGGTCGTACGCCTCGCAGATGAGCTGCATGTCGCCGTACTCGATGCCGTTGTGCACCATCTTGACGAAGTGGCCGGCGCCGTCGCTGCCGATCCAGGCGCAGCAGGGCGTGCCGTCCTCGACCTTCGCCGCGACGTCCTGGAAGATCGCCTTCACATGCGGCCACGCCTTGGCGTCGCCGCCGGGCATGATGGCCGGCCCCAGCAGTGCGCCCTCTTCGCCGCCCGAGACGCCGGAACCGATGAAGCGCAGGCCTTTGTCCGCGAGGTATTTCGTGCGGCGGATGGTGTCCGGGAAATAGCTGTTGCCGCCGTCGATGATGATGTCGCCCTTCTCCAGCACCGGCAGCAGCGCGTCGATCGTCTGGTCCACGGCCGCGCCGGCCTTGACCATGATCATCACGCGGCGCGGCTTCTTGAGGCTGTCCGCCAGCTCCTGCAGCGAGTGGCAGCCGATCAGACGCTTGCCGGCGCCGCGGCCGTTCACGAAGGCGTCGACCTTCTCGACCGTGCGGTTGAAGCAGGCCACGGTGTAGCCTTTGCTCTCCATGTTGAGAATGAGGTTCTCGCCCATCACCGCGAGGCCGATGAGCCCGATGTCCGCTTTGGTCGCTTTCTTAGCCATGTGCTTTCCTTTCGAATGATTCGAGAAAATCGAATGAATCGATTGAATCGAGTCTCGAATCCGCCGAATCTTTCGATTCGCTCGATTCCTTCGCTATCGTTTTCTACACCCCGCTGTACGCGGAGAAGCCGCCGTCGATCGGCACGACCACGCCGGTCACAAAGCCGGCCGCCTGGTCCGAGACCAGCCACAGCAGCGCGCCGATCAGGTCGGCCGGCTCGCCGAAATGGCCCATCGGCGTGTGCGCCAGGATCTTCTCCGAGCGCGGGGTCATCGAGCCGTCCGGGTGTGTCAGCAGCGCGCGGTTCTGGTCGGTCAGGAAGAAACCCGGCGCGATCGCGTTGACGCGGATGCCCGCCTTGGCCATGTGCACCGCCATCCACTGCGTGAAGTTGCTGACCGCCGCCTTGGCCGCGCTGTAGGCCGGGATCTTGGTGAGCGGGCGGAAGGCGTTCATCGATGAGATGTTGATGATCACGCCCGAG
>MWEJ01000318.1 GCA_002071025.1 Verrucomicrobia bacterium ADurb.Bin070
GTGCTGGTGCGCTGGCGCCGCATGCAGGGGCGCAACACGGTCTGGATGCCGGGCACCGACCATGCGGGCATCGCCACGCAGAACGTGGTGGAAAAGGCGCTGCGCAAGGAGGGCCTCTCGCGGCGCGATCTCGGGCGCGAGGCGTTTCTGGCGCGCGTGTGGGAGTGGCGCAAGGAGTACGGCGGCACGATCGTGCGCCAGCTCCGCAAGCTCGGGGCGAGCTGCGACTGGTCGCGCGAGCGCTTCACCATGGACGAAGGGTTGAGCGAGGCGGTGGCCGAGGTGTTCTGCCGGCTCTACGACGAGGGGCTCATCTACCGCGGCAACTACATCGTCAACTGGTGCCCGCGCTGCCATACCGCGCTGTCGGACGAGGAGAGCGAGCACCAGGACACCCACGGCCATCTCTGGCACATCCGCTACCCGATCCCGGGAGGCGGCGAAGTCGTGGTCGCGACCACGCGGCCCGAGACCATGCTGGGCGACACCGCAGTGGCCGTCAATCCGGCGGACGAGCGCTATCAGGCGCTGGTCGGCAAGACCGTGACGCTGCCGCTCATGAACCGCGAGATCCCGGTGGTCGCAGACGATTACGTGGACCGCGCCTTCGGTACGGGCGTCGTGAAGATCACGCCCGCGCATGACCCCAACGATTTCCAGGTGGCGCAGCGCCACGATCTGCCGGTGCTGAACGTCATGAACGGCGACGGCACGATGAACGATGAGGCCGGCCCGTACGCTGGCATGGACCGCTTCGCCTGCCGCAAGCAGGTGGTCGCCGACCTTGAGGCGCAGGGGCTGCTGGTCAAGGTCGATCCGCACCAGCACGCGGTCGGCCACTGCTACCGCTGCGACACGGTGGTCGAGCCGCGCCTCTCCAAGCAGTGGTTCGTGCGCATGAAGCCGCTGGCCGCGCCGGCCATCGAGGCCGTGCGTTCCGGAAAGGTCGCCTTCTTGCCGCAGCGCTGGGAGAAGACCTATTTCGAGTGGATGGAGAACATCCGCGACTGGTGCATCTCGCGCCAGATCTGGTGGGGCCACCGCATTCCGGTCTACACCTGCACGCCGTGCGGACACGAATGGGCGGCCAAGGCTGCGCCGGCCGTCTGCCCGAAATGTGGCGCTGCGGCCGACCAGATCACGCAGGACGAGGATGTGCTCGACACCTGGTTCTCCTCGTGGCTCTGGCCCTTCAGCACCTTCGGCTGGCCCAAGGACCACCCCGACCTGAAGTTTTACTATCCGACCCACGACCTGGCCACCGCGCCGGAGATCCTCTTCTTCTGGGTCGCGCGCATGATCATGGCCGGCTGCAAGTTCATGGGCGAGGTGCCCTTCCGCACGGTCTATCTCCACGGCACGGTGCGTGATGACAAGGGGCGCAAGATGAGCAAGAGCCTGGGCAATTCCATCGACCCGCTCGACATCATCGAGACCTACAGCGCCGACTCGCTGCGCTTCAGCCTGATGCTGATCACCTCCACCGGCATGGACGTCTACGTCAACATGGAGAAGTTTGAGATCGGCCGCAATTTCGCGACCAAGGTCTGGAACGCCGCGCGCTTCATGCGGATGCACATGGAGAAGCTGCCCGACACAGACTGGCGCGCGCTGGCCAACGGCGAGCTGTCGCTCGATCCTGCGCTGCTGCGCGATGACGACCGCCACATGCTCGCCACCTGCGAGAGCGCCGTGCGCACCGTGACCGAACACCTGGAGACCTTCCGCCTGCAGGACGGCGCGCTCGCGATCTACGACGTGGTCTGGAGCCAGTTCTGCGATTGGTATCTCGAATATGCCAAGCAGGATCTGAACGGCTCGGACGAGGCGCGCCGCCGCCAGGTGCTGGCCGTGATGACCGATGTCTTCGCCAAAGCGCTCAAGCTGCTGCATCCCTACATGCCGTTCCTCACCGAAGAGCTGTGGCACCAGATGGGCTACGGCGCCGAGTCCGAAAGCATCATGTGCGCGCCGTGGCCTGCGCCTTACACCGACGCGCAGCGCGCGGCATGGGGCCTGAGCGATGCGGTCACCGCCTTTGTCTCTGCCCGGCGCGAGCTGGTCACCGCCGGCCGCGCGCTGCGCGCCGACTACAATCTCGCGCCCTCCAAATTCCTGCACTACATCGTGCAGGCGACGGACGAGGGTACGGCGGCCCGCCTGACGGCCGAGGTTGAGACACTCAAGCAGCAGTTGCGCTCGGACCGGCTGGAGATCGTCGCGGGCGGCGGCGAGAAGGCGATGCCCGGCACGCTCTGCAAGCTCGGCACGATCTATCTGCCGCTCGAGGGGCTGGTCGATGTCAAGGCCGAGGCCGCGCGCGTGAAGGCCGAACTGGACAAGACGCGCGGGTTCCTCAAAGGCGTCGAAGCCAAGCTCGGCAACGAGGGGTTCGTGGCCAAGGCGCCTGCGGCCGTGATCGAGCAGCAGCGCGCCAAGCAGAAGGAACTGACCGAGACGGTCGCGCGGCTCGAGAAACTTCTCGCGACGTTCAGCGCGGCGGGCTAATGGGGTGGAGGATTCGACATGATCACGCGACTCCCAATCGAATTTGTTTGAAGACGACAAACGGTGCCGATGTCACATTCGGAAGACCAGCGCGGGAAGGCGCTTTGCGCGGCTGGCTGCCGATCCGCGACGTTCAATGCGTATCTGGGGCGGACGAAAGGAGCGGTGTGCGCATGATGCGTGTGACGCAAGGGGACATCACCAAGCTTGATGTGGATGCGATCGTGAACGCGGCCAACACGACGCTGCTGGGCGGTGGCGGCGTGGACGGCGCGATCCACCGCGCGGCGGGTCCCGAATTGCTTGCCGAATGCCGCACGCTGGGCGGCTGTGCCACGGGGCAGGCTAAGATCACCCAAGGGTATCGCCTGCCCGCGAAATACGTGATCCACACTCCGGGCCCGGTCTGGTCCGGCGGCGGACGCAATGAGGCCAGTCTGCTGGCCGAGTGCTATCGCAACTGCCTGCGCCTCGCGATGGCGCACGGCTGCCGCAGCGTGGCGTTTCCCTGCATCGGCACCGGCGTGTACGGATTCCCGAAGGCGGATGCCGCAAAAATCGCATGCGAGACGGTCGCCCGTTTCTTGGCGGAGCACCCTGGAGCGCCGGACGTGATTTTCTGCTGTTACTCAGACGCCGACGCGCAGCCGTATGCCGGTCTCTGAAGGCTGATGCAGTGCGGGACGTTGCCTGTCAGAGGCACGCGAAGGCATTATTGCGCGGCGGGCGCTGGCGCGGCAGGCGCGGGCGCGGCCGGAGCAGCCGCAGCAGGCGCCGTCGGGGACGAGAACGGAAGGGCCTGCTGTTCGGCCACAGGCGCGGGCGTCTTGACGCCTTCCATCACCGACGTGCCCACGTGCGAGGTCAAGCGCGACAGCACCAGCGTGTTGAGCAGAAAGACCGAACCCAGAATGATGGTCGCCTTGGTGAGCACGTTGCCCATCTGCGCGCCGAAGAGCGCTTCGCCCATGCCGCCGCCGAAGCTGACGCCAAGTCCGCCCTCTTTCGGCTTCTGCAGCAGGATCACGCCGCCGAGAAGAAAACACACGACCACTTCAAGCACATACAAAAAACCGATCAGAATCTGCATATCCGCACTCCGTTCCGCACCATCCAAAGGGATTAGACCACAAAAGAAAGGCTCTTTATAACAAAGAACCGTCCGGCACCGCAATAGCAATCTCAAACATGCCGCAGTCGGAACGGCAGAAAATCAGGGTGTTGTGCAGGCGGTTATGATAATCTTGCGCTTTCAATATCCACGTGGGGGAGAGGACTGCGATCATGCCTGATTACGTGATACCGAACCTGCTGAATGCCGGACGCGTGCTCAAGCTGTTGGCTTCTGAGCCGGAGCTGACCGCCCTGCAGATCAGTCGTGCGCTGTCGATCCCGCGCACCACCGTGATCCGCATCGTCAATTCGCTGGTCAGAGAAGGGCTGCTGGAGAGCGACGAGCGGCACCTCTATGCGTTGGGTCCGGCGCTTATTTACCTCGGCATGCGCGCCATGTCCGGCGTGGACCTCGCCGGCCTCGCCAAGCCGCTGCTCAAACAACTCGCCGATCGGACCGGCGAGACGGCGCACCTCGCCATGCTCTCGGATGAAAAATCGCTGCTGATGGAGGTGTGCCAGAGCCCGCTGCCGATCCGGGCCGGGGCGCCCGCCGGCACGCTCGCCGACCTGCACTGTTCGGCAACCGG
>MWEJ01000319.1 GCA_002071025.1 Verrucomicrobia bacterium ADurb.Bin070
TTGTGCAAGACAAAGGGACAGGTCTTTAGAAAAGAAACGGTTGCGTCGTGCGGGTGCGGGTTGGTAGACTGAAGGGCGTTTGGAGGAAGGAGGCTGGTTATGAGGCACGCGCGAGTGAAGGCGGAGGGAACTGGGTGTTACCACGTGGTGAGCCGGATCGTGGACCGGAACTTCAGGCTGGACGACGGGGAGAAGGAGATTTTCAGGCGGATGATGCGCAAGGCCGAGGCCTTCTCCGGTGTGCGGGTGCTGACGTACGCGGTGATGTCGAACCATTTCCACTTGCTGGTGGAGGTGCCGGAACGGGGCGAGGTGGATGAGGCCGAGTTGGTGCGCCGCATGACGGCCCTCTACGGCGAGGCGTATGTCGCCAACAGGGTGAAGCAGTGGAGGGAGTGGCGCGACGGGGGCGCCGCCTCCCTTGCCGAGGCGGAGCAGGAGCGGCTGAGGGCGCGGATGGGTGACGTCAGCGCGTTCGTGAAGACCCTGAAGCAGCGCTACAGCATGTCCTACAACGCGCGCCACACGCGCACGGGGACGCTCTGGGAGGAGCGCTTCAAGAGCGTTCTGGTGGAGAACGGCGAGAACGCCAAGGCGGCCGTGGCGGCGTACATCGACCTGAACCCGGTGCGCGCGAAGATCGTCGCCGACCCCAAGGACTACCGCTGGAGCGGGTACGGCGAGGCCTGCGGCGGTGGCCGGGCCGCGAGGGAAGGCTTGATCGCGGTGCACGACTCACGAGGTTACGAGCAGAAAGGCGCCTGGCGCCTCGTGAGCGCCCGCTACCGCACGCTGCTGTACGTGGCCGGCGGGGAGAGGCGCGAGGCTTACACGGAACGGGTCGTCCGCAGTGGTATCAAGACCCGCGAGGTCGACAGAGTGGTCGGAAGCGGCGGGAAAATGACGTTGCAGGAGGCGCTGCGCTGCCGCGTCCGGTACTTCACCGACGGCATGGCCATCGGCGGAAAAGATTTTGTCGAGCGGTTTTTCGACGACAACCGGCGGCTCTTCGGGCCCAAACGGAAGGACGGCGCGCGCAAGATGCGCTTTGCCGAATGGGGCGATCTGCGGACGGTCCGCGCGCTGCGGATCGATCCCATGACTGTTCCGGCAACGACGTGAACGCGGCCTCGGCCGGCGGCGAGCCGATAGAACGATGAGCCGGTGAGGAGGACGCCGCGGCAGTCCCCGTGCGCGGGGTTGCGCAGCAGCACCGCTTGCGCAAGTATGATACAATGACGTTCGGAAGGGGAAACTTTGTGAAGCGAATCTTCTCAAGGGCCGCATGCGTCCTTTTCGGTGGGTACTCAGGCGCGCTTTGCGCGGCGTCGCTGGCGGCCGACGCCGAATTCACACCGTATTCGCACCTGTCCGCCACAACGAAGCCAGCGTCCGTGCCGACGGGGTGCGCGGAATTCGAGGTGGAACGGCCGCGGCCGCAGGGTGAAAGAACGGTCAAGGCCGCGGATTTCGGTTTCTCACCCGAGAGCGATGACAACGCCGCCGCCATCAACCGGGCGTTGGCGGAATGCCGGCGGATCGGCGCGGGGCGGCTGGATCTCGCACCGGGTTTCTACAATTGCTTCGGCAAGGAAGGCATCACGCTCGGCTGCCAGCAGGACTTGATGCTCGACGGGAAAGGGGCGGTGCTCATCTTCCGCCGACCGCCGCGTGTCGGAACGAATGACAAGCAGTTCGACATCCCGGTCGCGGGGGCGAACATGGTTTTCTCCAATTGCGTCCGCGTCGCGGTACGGGACATGAAGCTTGACTGGGATTGGGACCGCGATCCGCTCGCCGATTTCGCGACCCTCGAAGCCGTTCATGTGGATGATGCGCCGAATGCCTCCTATGTCGATTTCCGCATGTGCGATCACGCCCGTCACCCCAGATATCCTGAACCCGTGCCGATTCAGACGATCGGCGGCATGACCGCCGACCATACTGACCGCCGCACGGACGCGCCGTTCTCGGGCTTCTACGGCACCAGCGAGGGACACTTCGGAACAAAGAACGAGTGGCTTGCCCCGAATGTGCTACGGGTCTGGCCGAGCGTCAAGCTTGAAGGCCGGCGTTACCAGGCGCTCTATGACGCCAGGTTCTCCGCCGCGTTCAACGCCGAGGCGGTCAAGCGCGCGGCGAAGGACGTCGGAGGCACCTATCGCATCGCCCATTGCTACTATGGCCCGAATGCCATCAACACCTACGGATGCCGTCATCTCACCCTCGAGCGGGTGGACATCTGGAGCGCCTACGGCATGGGTGTGCGGACGAGCGGCCGGCAGAAATACTGGCAGTTCGTCGATTGTCACATCCGGCTGCCCCCGCCCGATCTCAAGCGCCCGGACGGACGGGCCTATGCGCCCTACCGTCGCGGGGTTACGGTGACGGCCGACGCCCACCACGTGGTGCAATCTCAGGGATTCGTCAAGTTCGTCGGATGCTCGTGGACGCTTCATCAGGACGACACCCACAATTTCCACGACCGTTCGACCCTGGCGATCACCGCCGCCCCGCGCCGTCTGGAGGTGGTGAACGGACGCGGCGCTGACTATTTCGGTGCGGCGGCCGGCGACGAGTTGGAACTGGCCGAGGACGATTTCAGCCGCGTCGGATGGAAAGGCCGCATCGTCGCCGTCGAAGGCGACACCTATGTCGTCGACCGCGACCTGCCGAAGCCGAAGGGCATCGCCTTCGTCGTGTTCAATGCGAGCTACGGCACGGACAACATCCTGCTGAGGGACTGCGAGATGGTCAATACGCTGCAGGCCCGCAATCTCGTGCACGGCTGCAACGTCACCGTCGAGGGCTGCCGGTTCCGCAACATCACCGGCGCGCCTTTGCGGTTCCAGGCGGAATACACGTGGAACGCCTGGTGCGAGGGCTTCGGCTGCACCAACGTCGTCGTGCGGGGGTGTACGTTCGACAACGACTTCAACGGGTATACCGTCGACGGCCTCTCTGCAGAAATCTATGCCGGGGCGCGCGTGGCCCCGCCGGTCGAGCAGTGGATTCGCATCGGCAACCGCTATGTGGCGGATGCGCTGGCCGCCCGCAAGGCGGCGAAGGCGCCTGATCCGGTGCCATGCCGGGACATCGTCTCGGGGCTGCTGGTGGAGAAGTGCCGGTTCCGGAACCCGCGCGGCTACGTGTTGCAGATCGCGAGCGGCCGCAATATGATCTTTCGCGACAGCGAGATCGAATTCGAACGGCCACCCTACCGGCTGTTGCCCTCTGCCGGATGCGTGTCTGTTAAAAACGCCGATCACGTGCACGTATCCGGCATCCGTGTCACGACGTCGGCAGGTACCGTCGCGCCCCCGTCCGGCGTCTATGCCGAGCCGCATCCGCCGCGTCCATGAAGTCGGGAGAGAGGCGTGATGGATACCTACGACTGTTCGAACCCCATGCGCATCCTGTCCATCCTGCCCGGATCGGGCGGGTCGTTCTACTGTCAGAACTGCCTGCGCGACATGGCGCTGGCCGAGGCGCTGCGCCGGCGCGGCCACGCGGTGACCCTGATGCCGCTCTATCTGCCCGCGACGGCTCACGCGCCGGCGCCGGACGACGTGCCGGTCTTCTACGGCGCGGTCTCGCTCTATCTGCGCCACCGGTCGGCATGGCTGCGCCGCCTGCCGCGCGCCTGGTTTGCGCCGCTGGATACATGGCCGGTGCTGCGGCTCGCGGCGCGGCTCTCTGGCGCGACGTCGGCTGCCGGACTGGAGGAGCTGACGCTCTCGATGCTGCGGGGCGAGGAGGGTCGGCAGGCCGACGAGCTCAAGCGCGTGGCGGAATGGGTCGGCGCGCTGCCGCCGGATGAGCGACCGGAGCTGATCGTGCTCTCCAACGCCTTGCTTGCGGGCCTGGTGCGCGTACTCAAACACGCGGCCGGCTGCCCGGTCGTCTGCTGGCTGCAGGACGAGCATGTTTGGACAGACGCCATGGACCCGCTGCTGCGCGCGTCCGTGCTGCGCGTGATGACTGAGGACGCGCGCGCGATCGACCGGTTCCTCGCGGTCAGCGCCGACTATGCCGTGCGCATGGCCGCGCTGCTGTCGATCGACCGCGCGCGGCTCAGCGTCGTGTTCCCCGGCATCGATCCCGCCGGCTACCGCCCGGCTGATCCGGCGCGGCAGCCGGCCGTGATCGGCTATCTCTCGCGGCTCTCGGCCGAGGAGGGGTTCGACCGCTTCGTGGATGCCTT
>MWEJ01000320.1 GCA_002071025.1 Verrucomicrobia bacterium ADurb.Bin070
AGATACGGACCGGAAGCGCCTGCGATGCCGTTCGAGACCACCGTCATCGGGGCCTCCACGGTTGTCGCCGCTTCGGCCTCGAAACAAATTTTGACACCCCGGGCCTGCGCGGCGAGTCCTCCCAAGCAGCAGGCGATTATCAAGATATGCAACCTTTTCATACGCGGCATTATACGGTTTCCGCCCCTGAACGGCAACAGGAAGGGCTACAGATCCTTGAACCAGGTCTCTGCCGAGAGGTTGGTGACCGCGTTTTTGCCGGAAGCCGATTTTTCCATCTGAGCCCGTTTCTCTTCGGCGGTCAGCATACGTCCCGCGACCAGCAGATCGCCGGCTTGGAGCGCGACTTTGACGGCCCGCACCCGCTGCCAGCGGAAGTGTGAGTCCAGGCAGACCGGGATATCGGCGGCCATCGCGCCCGGCACGACCGTGCGCGGCTCGGCCAAACGCTGCCGCATCCTCTCGTCTAACGCGGCGAGGCGCATCAGCGGCTTGACCTCCAGGCTCTGGACCTCCTCGCCGGACTCCAGCAGCAGGGTCACCCGCGTGCGTGTCAGCACTACCGGCAGCGGGCTGCCGAGGTTGATGACGGTCAGCACGGCATACGCGACCGGCTCGGTGACGATCCGGTTGAACGCGCGCGCCTCGGCGGCATTTTCTTCATACGAGGTCACGACGGCCAACACGCCGTTCTGCTGGCCTTCGCCATACCACCCCGGCTTGAACAACGAGCGGTCCTCGCCGGCCAAGCCCGGGGCGAGCGCGGCGGACAGGACGGGCGCATCGGGTTTTTCGACCGGCACCTGCTGCCGGTACACATTCATGGAGGCGATAGCTAAGGTGAGCAGACCGACCGGCAGACCGATCAGCAACCGGTTGCGTACGCGCCGGCTCCAATACCTCAACTGGACGGTTTGCGCATACCCGCCGGTCGCGAGGGCGGCCAATGCGAACAGCCCGGCTACAAGACTCAGCAACATGTTGGCCGGCTCTTGCCGCGTGTGGGCAATCAGTTCGGTGACGGTCGTCGTGATGAATGCCAAGAAAGCAGCCATGAGACACAGGACCGAGGCGGTCCGTCCGTTGGCGGCCCCGACACGCGGATCGCGCCGATGACGGACGCTGCCGTGCCGGTCGGCCGACCGGCGGCTGGTGTCGGACCGCGCACGGTCGGGAACGGTCTCCGCGCTCGTGCTGCGGCGCTCCCGCCGGTGTGTGCTGTGCGCGTGTCGATGGAGGCGGGGCATGCTCATGTCGCTGAATCGGCTTGATGGTGGTGAACGTGCGTGTCAACGGCGCAGGCGGCCTTGGCCGCATCGTAAACCTGCCGCGGGGCAATCTGGTGCGCACGCGCGAGCGCGGCGCACGCCTCGTGTTCCGGCGAGGCGGTGATCGGGCGGCCTTGCAACGAGCCGATTTTGACCGTCACCTGGCCCCACGGGGTCGTGGCCTGTTCGAAACGGCGCGCCAGTTCGTCGCGCCGCACGGCGTGGCGACGGATCCCGAAGGTCGTGGTGGATCGGAAGATCCATTCACACAGCGCGTCGGCACGCGCGGCTTCGGCCAGCACACTGAGCACCGTGCCCGGACGCCCCTTCTTCATCACGGCCGGCGTGTACCAAACGTCCCGTGCGCCGCGCGCCAGCAGGTCTGCCGTCAGCGCGCCCAACCACTCGGGGTTGCAGTCGTCGAGGTTGCTTTCCAGCACCAGCAGGTCCTGCGGACCGGGAACGTCGTCCGCCGTTTCACCGAGCAGGGTCGCGCGCAGGACATTCGGACGGCTGTTCAGCGCGCGCGCGCCGAATCCGAACGCGCTGCGGAGCACGGTGGTTGTGGCCGGCACGGGCTCGAGTGAGCGCGTCCAAACGCGCAGCAGCGCGGCGCCGGTCGGCGTGACGAGTTCAAAGGGTTCGTCGGTCTGCGTCACCGTCATGCCGGCCAGCAGGTGCTGGGTGGCGGGGGCAGGGTTGGGCATCTCGCCGTGCGCACAGCGGATCGTGCCGATGCCGGCAGGCAGCGGGCCGCACGCGACGCCGCTCACGCCGAGCTGGTCGAGCGCGAGACAGGCACCAACGATATCGGCGACCGAGTCCCAGGCGCCGACCTCATGGAAATGGACGGTCTCCGGTGTTTTGCCGTGGATGGCCGCCTCCGATTCCGCCAGCGACTGAAAGACCTCGAGGGCGAGGTCGCGCGTGTGCTCCGGCAACGGGGCGCGGACCAGCAGGCGGGTGATTTCGGCCAGCCCGCGATGCGCGTGGTCATGGGCGTGGGCGGCGTGCGTCGGCACATGGGTCTGCGCCTCGCCATGATGATGATGGCTCTGCCCGTGACCGTGCGCGGCCTCGTCATGCGCATGCCCGTGACCGTGTTCATGCGCGTGCGCGTGGCTGTCCGCGTCAGGCCAGAACGCATCATCATGATGCGGGTGGTGCTCGGCGTGGACCGAAACATGCAAGCCGTTCAGGCCCGCGCCGCTGGCGGGTTCGGCGTGGAAATGCAGCGGCTCGGGAAAGAATGCGTTAATCGTCTGCTCGATCCTTTGCATGTCGGCGCCCAGGGCGGCCAGCGCCGACAGAATCATATCGCCGCTGGCACCGCCAACACTGTCAAACCGTAGGAAGTTTTTCATGCCGCTAGCTTAGCGGGGAGGCGCGGAAGCATCAACCCAAAAGACGCTGGCGGATATTTCCGAAACTATTACTGACCGCGCCCCTGCCGAATGGTATAAGATGGGGAATCCTGAAATAGGGTTTTGCGCGGCGGCGCACAAACAGGATAATGCGGAAACGTCATTCTCGAAAAGGGTGCCCGTTTTTCTCATGTTTTCACTCCTTCCATATTGTCTCAACATCCATCCCGGCGAAAGCCTCTCCGAAGTCCGCGACGCGATCACGCGGCACACGCTGGCGGTCAAAGCGCGCGTTTGCCCGGATGCGCCGTATCCTCTCGGGCTGCGCCTTTCCGCAGTCGCGGCTACGGAGTTACACGCTTCTCCCGCCGCACTGGATGACTTCGCCGACCTGCTCACACGGAGTGACATGGCCGTCTCCTGCATCAACGGTTTCCCATACGGCGCGTTCCACGGCACCGCCGTGAAAACCGCGGTTTACGAACCTGACTGGTCGACACCCGAACGGCTTGCATACACCGGCCGTCTCGCTGAAATCCTTGCCGTCTTGTTGCCGGAAGGCCAAGCCGGCAGCATCTCGACCGTACCGCTCGGCTATAAGCGAAAAAGGGCAGAGGTCAGAGGTCAGAGGGAGGAAGTCGAGGATCAGCGGATGACGGTGTGCGTCCGGCAACTCGCGGTCATGGCGGAGTTGCTGCACGCCATCTCGGCGCGCGCGAACCGCGACATCGTCCTCGCGCTGGAACCCGAACCCGACTGCCTGCTGGAAACCACGGACGATGTCATCCGGTGGTTCGAAGACGAGCTGCTGTACAAGGGAACGCGCTGGCTCAGCGGCAACGGCCGCCGCTCGCGTGACGAGGCCGAGGCGCTGCTGCGCCGCCGCATCGGCCTCTGCCTGGACACCTGCCACTTCGCGGTGGCCTTTGAGGACCCGCTGACCGCGCTGATCCGTTTCGAGAGCGCCTGCCTGCGCGTCGCGCGCATCCAGCTCAGCGCCGCGTTGCGCGCCACGATCTCCGAGGAATCCTTGCGGCGCTTGCACGATTTCATCGACCCGGTCTACCTGCACCAGACCAAGATCCGCCTGCCGCGGGGCCGGATCGCGGCGTATCCCGACCTGACCGAGGCCACGCTGAAAGCCGCGCGCGAGCAGGCCGGCTGTGAAGTGCGCACGCATTTCCATGTGCCGCTGTTCTTCGAGGGCGACGGCGTGCTGGCCTCGACCCACACGGATCTCACGCCCGCTTTCTTTGACCGCGCACGAGCAAGCCGCATCCCGCTTGAGGTCGAGACCTACACCTTTGACGTTCTGCCGCCCGAGCTACGAGCCCCTACTGTGGTCGATAGTCTGGTGCGCGAGTTGGCATGGGCCGGCGAGCGCGGAAGCCGAGAAGTGAACGGGGCAAGCTAGCGAGGCGTTACTCTTCTGCCGCCTCTCCGCTCTCCTCGTCCAGCTCGCCGGTCGCGTCCAGAATGCGCGCGGCCTCGACATACATCGGGTGCGTTTTGTCTTTGTAGATCTCCTTCATCATCGGCACCTTGATGTCGTC
>MWEJ01000321.1 GCA_002071025.1 Verrucomicrobia bacterium ADurb.Bin070
TCATACCCGCCCTTTTCCGCCGCGCCGATCTCCCACTCCACGCTGGCGACCGCTCGGTCGACCGACACATTGTCGAGCGTGAACACCTGGGGGCCCTCCGCCGTCACCTGCGCCACGTCGCCGTCCTGCAAATAAATCACCTGCCGCGTGTGCGCGACAATCGCCGACACGTCGCTCGCCACGATGGTTTCGCCGTCGCCGATGCCGATCACCAGCGGACTCCCCTTACGCGCCACCACCAGCCGGTCGGGGGCACGTGTCGAAACCACGGCAATCCCGTACGTCCCTTCCACGCGTTTGAGCGCCTGCGACACGGCCGCCAGCAGGTCGCCCGACTCAAACGTCGCGATCAGGTGCGCGAGCACCTCGGTGTCGGTCTGAGACACAAACACGCAGCCCCGCGCCTCAAGCTGACGGCGCAGCGAGGCGTAATTCTCGATGATGCCATTGTGGACCAGCGCCAGCCGCCCGCCGTCGGCCAGATGCGGATGCGCGTTCGCCTCGGTCGGCAGGCCGTGCGTCGCCCACCGCGTGTGCGCAATGCCCGCGCGCGCCGCTTCGCGCTTCACAGCGGGCACCTGCCCGGCCAGACAGCGCTCAAGCGCGGCCACTTTGCCAGTCTGCTTGACGACCGTCAACATGCCGTCAGCCAGCAGCGCCACGCCGGCCGAATCGTATCCTCGGTACTCCAGGCGCCGCAACCCGTTGAGCAAAATTTCCGACGCGCTGCGCCGTCCGATATACCCGACGATCCCACACATAGGCGTTTCCTTTTGAGAGATTGAAAACGCCTGTACAATCTAACTGACGGGCACGTCAGGACGCAATCCTTTTCGAAACGTGCGGCGGAACGCCAGCGGCGAACAGGTGTAGAGACTGCGGAACTGACGATGGAAATAGGAGAGATTGCCATACCCGCACGACAGGGCGATCTCGCTGACAGGCAGATCGGTCTCCAGCAGATTCCGGCAGGCGGCGTTCAACCGCACCTCGGCCAGGAATCGGGTGAAGGGCCTGCCGGTGTGCCGTTTGAAATGGCGCTCAAACGTCGCCTTGCTCATCCCTGACTCGCGGCGGATCGATTCCAAGGTCAAGTCCTCGTGAAAGTGATTGAAAATCCGCTTGATCGCTTTTTGCAGCCCGCGATAGGCGATCTGACTCTCCGGCGGCGCGAACGTCGTGCTGGCCAGCTCACGCCTGTCGCCGTCACCGGTCTCCGCCAGTGCGGCCAGGATGTTCATGAAAGCCGCCAGACGCCGCATGCCGCCGCCGTGCTCCGCCGCGTCGTGAAGTGCGGCAACGGCCGTCTGGACGGCCGAGCCAGAGACCCTCACGCCGCGCCCGGCCTCCTCCCAAAGCACGCGCAGCGCGGCGCTTTCCGGGAACTGCCAGAACGGGTGCTCCGCCCCCGCGCTGAATTGCAGCGCGAAACCGGCGGAAGCCTGACGCATGTGCCAGAAATGCGGCATATCCGGACCGATCAGCACCAAATCCGGCGCCTGAAAGCGCGTCATGGAGTCTCCGATGAACAACGTTCCCGAACCGCGCTCGACCAGCGTCAGTTCCATCTGAGGATGGTGGTGCCACTCGTGGCCCACGCCGACACACGCCCGGCACGTTCCGTCCGCCGCCAGCAGCGTGATGTCGCGCAGGTTCGTCTGCCAACGCAACAACCGGAACGATTCATCCGGCATCAGTTTGACCTGTTCGTCTTTCACCGTGATGCTATCGTACACTTTTTTGAGGCAGGCGGTAAAGACTGGGCCTGTTCTTTCATGTATGATCGCCTCACATTCTTACAAAGGAGCTATCATGCAGGCAACATTCCGTTTCACTTTCGGCCCTTGGAACATCCACGAGGGCGCCGACCCCTTCGGCCCGTCCGTGCGCGACACGCTGTCTTTCGCCCAGAAGCTCAAACAGTTTAAACCCCTGGGTTTCGACGGCGTTCAGTTTCATGATGACGACGCCGTGCCCGACATGAACGACCTCGACAGCGCTGCGATCACCCAAAAGGCCAGAGGCCTCAAAAACATGCTGGACGGCGAGGGGCTGGTTGCCGAGTTTGTGGCACCCCGCCTCTGGGAAGATCCGCGCACGATCGACGGCGGCTATACCGCCAACGACCCCGCCTGCCGCGCCTACGCCATCGAACGCAGCCTGCGGGCCATCGACATTGCCAATGCGTTGGGCACCAAGCTGATCGTGCTCTGGCTGGCGCGTGAAGGCACCTACGTGCGCGAATCCAAAGACAGCAAACGCTCAGTCGACTATCTTGTCGAGGCCGTCAACCGCATGCTCGCGCACGACTCCGCCATCCGCATCGCGATCGAGCCCAAGCCCAATGAGCCCGTCGATCACGCCTACATCCCCACCACCGGACACGCGATCGCCCTGGGCCACCTCTGCTCTGATCCCGCGCGCGTCGGCGTGAACATCGAAAGCGCGCATGCGATCCTCGCCGGGCTCGACCCCTCGGACGAGATGGGCTTCGCGCTGGCGCACAAGAAACTCTTCTCGGTGCATCTGAACGACCAAAACGGCCTCAAGTTCGATGAGGACCGCAGCTTCGGCAGCATCGACCTGCGGCGCGCGTTCAACCAGGTGCGCATCCTTGACCGCCACGCCTACGGCAGCAACGGCGAATTCGTCGGGCTCGACATCAAGGCCATGCGCACGCAAAAGCTCGGTGTCAGCACCAAACACCTCTCGAACAGCCGTACCGTCTTCCTGAACCTTCTCGAGGTGTCGCGCGGATTGGATCAGAAGACGGTTGACGGACTTATCGCCGAGCGCGATTACGAAGAACTCGACCTGTTGATCATCAACGCGCTGATGGGGAAATGACCCAAAGAAAGGCGGAACCTCATGAAGAGAATAAACAGACGCGGCTTTTTGGCCGTTTCAGGCGCTTCGGCAGCGGCCGCCTTGACCGGCTGCGCGACGGGCGCACCGCGCAAAACGGTTCAGGCCGCAACCATCAACCACGCCTGCATCGGTGTCGGCGGCATGATGGGATCCAATGACCTGAAAAATTTCCTCTCTCATCCGCGTGCGCGCATCGCGGCGATCTGTGACGTGGACGCGAACCATCTCAAGAAAGCGGCGGAACTTGTGCCGGAAGCCCGCCGCTACACAGACTGGCGCGAGATGCTGGCCAAGGAGGGCGATCAGATTGATTCTGTCAACGCCACGGTGCCGGATCACATGCACCTGCCGATCGCGCTCGCGGCCATGCGCGCCGGCAAGCACGTCTACTGCCAGAAGCCGCTCTGCCACGATGTGGCCGAGTGCCGCCTGCTGGCAGAGACCGCCCGTCAAACCGGAGTCGTGACCCAGCTCGGCACCCAGTTTGCCTCCGGCGTGGGCGACCGTATGGCCGTGCAGTGGCTGCGTGAAGGCGTGATCGGCACGGTCAAGAACATCATCCTCTGCTCCAACCGCCCGGGCGCGATCGACGATTATCGGCTCGTCGGCCCGCGGCCGGCCCAAGGCGAGCCGCCGCCGGCGCATCTGGCGTGGGATCTCTGGCTGGGCACCGCACCGGCGCGCGAATACTCGCCGAACATCTATCATCCCGTCAAGTGGCGCGCCTGGCAGGATTTCGGCACCGGCTGGGCCGGCGACATCGGCTGCCATATCTTCGACGCGGTCTGGAAAGGGTTGGAACTGGGCGCGACCGCGCCGCTGACCGTGACCGCCGAGGTGCAGGAAAGCTGGAAGAACGATGCCGCGCGCCGCAGGGATGTCTGGCCGCAGAGCGACCACGTCACCTGGACCTTCCCCGGCAACCGCTACACGGGCGGCAAGACGTTCACCATGGAGTGGTTCGACGGCCTGATCTATCCGCCCGCCGACGTGCAGGCCATGGCGAAAGAGGCAGGGTTCGAAGCGTATCCGGCCGAATCGGCGATGATCATCGGCACGGAAGGCGCGCTGCTGTTGCCCCACACGTCCGGCCCGGTCCTGCTGCCCAAAGGCCGCTTCGCGGGACAACCGAAGCCCAAACTGGACGCGCGCAACCACTACCATCATTTTCTCGATGCCTGCCTGGGCGGCGAGATGTGCGAATCGCACTTCGAACAGGTCGGCCCGATGGCCGAAACCATCCTGCTCGGCACGGTCGCGATCCGCGTGCCCGACACCCTGCTGCAGTGGGACGGCAAACGGATGCGTGTCACGAA
>MWEJ01000322.1 GCA_002071025.1 Verrucomicrobia bacterium ADurb.Bin070
GAACCGCAGCCCGCCGGGGCCGCTGATCGCGCCGCTGATCGCGAGTGTCCCGTTGGAGCCCAGGCACTGGCAGTCCGTCCCGAGAATCAGGGGGAGGGCGATCTCCGGCGTGTACCCGGAAAAGGTGGCGATGTCGCCTTCCAGCGTGATGGCGTTGCCGTTCAGCGTGTACGTGCCGCCGGAACCGGCTGGGAAGGACAGCCCGGCAAACGCGGTGCCCGCCGAGAGGTTGTTGGTAATGTCCTTGAACGCGCTGGCCCCGAAGACCAGCGTGTCGCCCGCGGCGGGCGTTCCCGTGTCCCAGTTGGCGGCGGTACTCCAGAGCGCATCGCCCCCGCCGCCCGTCCAGACACGCTCGGTGCCGGACGCGTCCGATACTGCCAATAGAAACGCCAGGCCCAGTGTTCGATGTGTAGGTTTTGTCATGCTGATTGTTCCTGTTACTCGGATTCGTTCGCCCAAACACGTATATCCAGCGTCACGAGGATAACACATCCTCCCGCATCAAGAAATGTCTGGAACGGGAATAAACATATCTGATAGTCCAAAAGAAAAAGGCGCACACTCGGCTCAATGGGATATGTTTATTGGGCTGCCAGACATTTACTTTGCCTGGCTAAAAGAGTAGCGTGAGGGCTTACGATGAGGTGGGACAGGGTCAGGCGCTTAAACGGGAGGAGATCGCTATGCGAAACAAGGAGCCGCTGATGAGAAAAATGCCGTTCGCCGTCTGTTGCGCGTGGGCCGTCTGCGCGGGCGCGGCCGAATACCATGTTTCCGTCAAGGGAAACGACACGCAGCCCGGAACGCCAGCCGCGCCGCTCCGCACGATCCAGCGCGCGGCCGAACTGGCCCGCCCCGGTGACATCGTCACGGTGCACGAAGGGATCTACCGGGAACGCGTCAACCCGCCCCGCGGGGGGACGTCCGACGCGGCGCGGATCACGTATCGGGCCGCGTCCGGGGAGAAGGTCGTGATCACCGGCTCGGAACCGGTCGGCGGGTGGACGCGCGTCACGAACGACACATGGCGGGCGACCGTGCCGAACACGCTCTTCGGCGCCTTCAACCCTTTCGGCGACGAGATCCGGGGCGACTGGTTTCTGCCCAAAGGTCGCACGCACCACACGGGCGCGGTCTACCTCAACGGCCACTGGCTGGCGGAAGCCGCAAGCCTTGAACAGGCGCTGGGCCCGGCCGGCCCGGAACCGCTCTGGTTCGGGCGGGTTGAGGCCGAAAACACCGTGATCCACGCGCAGTTCAAAGGGTGCGCCCCGAACCGCGAACAGGTCGAGATCAATGTGCGGCAAACGGTGTTCTATCCGGACCAACCGGGGCGCGGCTTCATCACCGTGCGCGGCTTCATCCTGCGCAACGCGGCCACGCCGTGGGCACCGCCGACCGCCGAGCAGGTGGGCCTGATCGGTACGCACTGGAGCAAAGGCTGGCTCATCGAAAGCAACGATGTCGCGTACTCGGTCTGCTCCGGCATCAGCCTCGGGAAATACGGCGACCGGCATGACAACACCGCGCAATCAGCGAAGGGCTATGTCGGCACCATCGAGCGCGCCCTCGCCCATGTCATTCCCTGGACCCGGGCGGAGATCGGCGGCCACACCGTGCGGGGCAACCGGATATCGCACTGCGAGCAGGCCGGCATCGTCGGCAGCCTGGGCTGCGCCTTCAGCACGGTCACCGGCAACGTCATCCACGACATCCACGTCCGCGAATGTTTTTCGGGCCACGAGATGGCCGGCATCAAGTTTCACGGGGCCATCGACTGCGCGATCAGCGGCAACCGCATCAACCGTACTTGCCGCGGCCTCTGGTTGGACTGGATGGCGCAAGGGGCGCGCGTGTCACGGAACGTGTTCTACGACAACCTCCGCGAGGATCTCTTCATGGAGGTGAATCACGGACCGTTTCTCGTCGACAACAACCTGTTGTTGTCATTCGCCAACCTGCTGGACGTGTCGCAAGGCGGCGCGTACGCGCACAATCTTTTTGCCGGGCAGATTGCCTGCAACGCCGACCTAGGCCGCGAGATGCCGTATCATCCGGCGCACGCGACCAGCATCGCGGGGCTGTTCAGCATCCGGGGCGGCGACAACCGGTTTTTCAACAACCTGTTTGCGGCGCCGGCGCAGCGTCCTGCGGACGGCCGGCTAGGAGGAGCATACGACGGATGCCGCGGCTACGGGCTGTACGTTTACGACCGCCGCGAGTATCCTTCGCTGACGGGCGGGAACGTCTATTACAACAACGCGCGGCCGTACACCAACGAGACCGGGCACGCGGTCGCCGCTGTCCGCGCGCGCGTGTCGGCCATCACGAAGGAAGAGGACGTGTCTCTCACGGTTAATCTGGCCCCGGCCACGCAGGGCGCGAAGACCGCGCCCGTGACCACCGCGCGGCTGGGCCTCGCCCGGGTTCCGCAGCTTCCTTATGTGAATCCCGACGGATCACCGCTGGCCGTGGACCGTGACTTCTTCGGCAGGCGCAGAGACGCCGCGCACCCGACGCCCGGACCGTTTGAGGGGCTTGGTCCGGACGATCAAACGCTCAAAGTCTGGTGACAGGCGATTCTGCTGTCTGTATGATTTAAATCTGCATTCGGATAGCAGGGGGACGGATATGAAAAGACGCAAATTCCTTCAGACTGCGGCGTTCGCTGCGGCGTGGGCGGCGGGGCAGAGATGCTTGGGCTGGTCCCTCACCACCGAACCGGTCGGCGGCGCGGGCATTGACGAGGGCAGCGGGCTGGCACGGGCCGAATTGGAAAAGATGTTCGACGCGATCGCGGCGGCACATGCCAAGGAGCCGTTCATCGTCACGCGGACAAAATGGCTGACGGCGCTGTTCGACCACGTGCGGCTCGCGGCGAACGCCGACGACGCCTTCGTGCATTGGTTTGCGGATTGCGACCTGCCGGGGCGGCGGTGTTGGCAGCGGCTGAAAGCGTTCTCCGAATCGGCGCCCGAACGGAAGCTGTGCGGCAAATGGACGACCGCGACAAACGGGGCCTGGCGGGCGCGCCTCGACACGAGCCATACCTGCCCGGACTGGGAATCGATCCTCGCGCTGGGGCCGAAGGGGCTGGCCGACCGCGCGCGGAAACGCCGCGAGACCGCCAAGACCGATGACGAACGCCTGTTTCTTGACTGCGTGACCGAGGTGTACGACGCCCTGTCGCGGCTCTGCGTCCGCTGGGCGGCGGTCGCGGAAATGAGAAGGATGCCCGCGTGCGCCGAAGCCTTGCGCGCGATCGCGGAGCGTCCGCCGCGCACCTTGCGCGAAGCGCTGCAGCTTTCGCTCGTCTACGACCGCGGCCAAGAGGCGGAGGGCGAGTGTGTGCGTTCTCAAGGGCTTTTCGACCGCCTTTACGTGAAGTTTTATCGCGACGACCTCGCTGCCGGACGAGAGACGCGCGCCTCGGCGAAGGCGCTGATCGCCGATTATTTCACGCGCCTCTACGCGCAGGGCCATCCGAACGGGAAGAACATCGGCTTCGGCGGCTATGACGCGGAGGGCGTCCCCGTCTGGAACGAACTCACCGAGCTCGGATTCGCGCTTCATGACGAACTGAACCGCCCGAATCCCAAGCTGACGTACCGCTTCGGAAAGAAGACGCCGCGCGAACAGCTTGAGAAGGTGACGCGGTGCCTCGCGAATGGACGGACCTCCATCGTCTTCGCGAATGAAGAAATCCTGAGCGAGATGTTCCGCCGCCGAGGAAAGTCCGCAGAGGACATCGTTCAGTACGTGCTGGTGGGCTGTTACGAGCCGGGCATCCAAGGGCGCGAGATCGTCGCTTCGATGGCGGCGGAAGTGAATCTCGCGAAACCGCTGGAGGCGGTTTTCAACAACGGCAAGGACTTCGCGGGCTTCCCGGTGGGACCGGCGTGCCCGTTGCCAGAGAACGCAGAGGCCTTCGAGCGCGAATACCTGCGCCAGCTTGACGCCATGATCGGGGCTGCCGTCGCGACAGCGCGCCTGTGCGAGCAGGCTTGGTACGAGCTCAATCCCTCGCCGTTCATGTCCGGCGCCTATCGGGACTGCATCGCGAAGGCAAAGGATTCCTCGCAGGGCGGGTGTAAATACAATCAGAGCGGCATCATGTGCGGCGGCATCGGCACGGTCGCGGATTCGCTCGC
>MWEJ01000323.1 GCA_002071025.1 Verrucomicrobia bacterium ADurb.Bin070
TATCGCCGGGCCCTTCAAACGTAGGTTTGCCTTGTCGCATGCGGAAAGTATATCATACCGCTCTGAAAAAGGAGACAGCGGATGAAAAAAGGCAACATGCTGATCGCCCAAAGCGGCGGTCCCTCGATGGTCATTAACCAGAGCTTGGTCGGCGCGGTGCTTGCGGCCAAAGAGAGCCGCTCGGTCGGCAAGATTTTCGGCGCACTGCACGGCATCCAGGGTATTCTCGACGAGCGATTCATCGACCTGCGCAAAGAGAGCCGCACCACGCTGGAAGCGGTGGCCAACACCCCGGCGTCGGCGCTGGGGTCGGTGCGCCGCAAACCGACGCAGGCAGATTGCCAGGCGATTTTCACGGTATTGCGCAAGCTGGAGATCCGCTACTTTTTCTACATCGGCGGTAACGATTCGGCGGAGACCGTGCACATCATCAATGAGGAGGCGGTGAAGGCTGAATATGGCATCAGTTGCTTTCACATCCCCAAGACCATCGACAACGACCTGCGCGGGAGCGACCACACGCCGGGGTACGGCAGCGCCGCGCGCTTCGTGGCCTGCGCAGTCAAAGGCGATGATCTGGACAACCGCGCGCTGGGTGGCGTGAAGATCGATGTCATCATGGGCCGAAATGCGGGGTTTCTGACGGCTGCGGCCGCCTTGGCGCGCACAGAGCCCGACGACGGCCCGCACCTGATCTACCTGCCGGAACGCGCGTTCAGCATGGACCGCTTCGTCAAGGATGTGAAGGCCACGGTGAAGCGTCACGGCCGCTGCGTGGTGGCCGTCTCTGAAGGGATTGCGGACCGGGCCGGCACCCCGATCCTCGCGGCCTACACGCAGGAGACCGATTCGCACGGCAACGTGCAGCTCAGCGGCACCGGCGCACTGGGCGATCTGCTGGCCAAGACGCTCAAAGAGAAGGCGGGCATCAAGCGGGTACGCGCCGACACCTTCGGCTACCTGCAGCGCTCGTTCCCCGGCATCGCCTCGGCCACGGATGCCCTGGAGGCGCGCCTGGTCGGCGTCGCCGCGGTCAAGGCCGCGGTCGAGGACGAGATCTCCAGCGGTTCGATCGCCATCACGCGCCGCGCCACCAAATCGTACAGTGTGGATTTCGCCGTCGTGACGCTCCGCAGCGTGGCGCGCGAAACGCGCAGCATGCCGGCGGCTTTCATCAACAGGGCCGGCAACGACGTGACACCGGCGTTCATTGATTACGCGCGACCGCTGGTCGGTCCGCTGCCCGTCTGCACGCGTTTCGCGCAGCTTCGTGCGCAACCCTGAGGAGGCCCCGCATGGACGTGATCGAGAACATGCAGCTCGAACCCGCGACGAACGACGAGGCCCTGTCGCGCACGGAGCTGCAGATCGAGCAGGAGAAGCTCAAGCTTGAGCGCGAGCGTATCCTGCTTGAACGCGAACGCTTGGAGTCGGTTCGCGGGCGCGTGCAGGCGCAGGAGGGCCTGCACACCGACCAGAACGGGCGGCTCGCCGTGAAGCTTTCGACCCTGATCCTGGTCTCGATCATCTGCACGCTGGTCGGCGGCATCTTGGGTGCGCTCTCGACGTCGACGCATCTGGACCGGCGCAACACCGCGCGCCTGCAGGAGGTGATGCAAACCCTGGCCGCCTCTTCGCCCGCAGCCTTCGAGGTGACCACCAACACGGCAGACACCGCAGGCTCGGAAATGCCGGCTTGGTTGAAAGCCATGAAGCCCAAAGGCGCGCACGCCGGCATTTCGCTGGTCGTGATCCAATGAGCACCGGGAGGGACGATGTCTTTTTTCAAAGCTTATGACATGCGCGGAGAGTTCGGCCGAGACTTTGACCTCGACACCGTGTACCGGATCGGGTGCTGGCTGCCGCTCGTGCTGGGCGCGCGGCGCTGGCTGGTCGGTCGCGACGCGCGGCTCTCCTCGCCTGCCGTGCGCGACGCGCTCTGCCGGGGCCTGACCGAAGCCGGCTGCGCGGTGGACGACATGGGCCTGGCCACCACGCCGATGGTCTACTTTTTTACCGCGCGCGAAGGCTATGACGCCTCGGTGCAGATCACGGCCTCGCACAATCCGGCCTCGCACAACGGCATGAAGGTCTCGAGCGCGGGCGCCCGGCCCGTGGGTTACGCGAACGGGCTCGCCGAGGTGGAGGCCAAGATCGCGTCCGGCGCGTTGCCGCCGGCCGCGGCGCAGCCGGGCGTCTGCCGCGACGTGGCTTACCGTGACGCCTTTGTCGAATGGCTGGCCGCGTTCCGCGCCGACCTCAGCGGACTTCGCTACGCGGTCGACTGTTCCGACGGCGTCGCGGGGTTGATCGTCCGCGACCTGCTGGGCGAGGGACCGATCTATCTCAACGCCGAGCCCGACGGCACCTTTCCCAACCACTCGCCGAATCCGCTGGAGGCGGCGAGCCGCGAGCAGATCGCCCGGCTGGTTCGCGATCACCGACTTGATGCCGGCGTGATTTTCGATGGTGACGCCGACCGCGTCATGTTCGTGGACGAGACCGGGGCCTTCGTGCAGCCGGACTACCTGATTCCCGTGATCGCGCGCGCCTTTCTCGCGCGTGAGCCCGGCGCGACCGTCGTCCACGATGTGCGCACCTCGCGCGGCGCGATCGAAGCGCTGCAGGCCGACGGCGCGCGGACCGTGATGGGCAAGGTCGGACACGCCTTCGCCAAGGTGTTGCTGCGCGAAACCGGTGCGGTTTGCGGCGGCGAGCTGGCGGGCCACTACTACTTCCGCGACTTTTTCTGCTGCGACTCCGGCGAACTGGCCGCCCTGCTGGTGTTGGCCGCCCTGGCCGACGCCAAACGCCGGGACTTGAGCTTCAGCGCCCTCATGGCCCCGATCTGCCGATACGCTAATTCGGGCGAGCTGAACTACCGCATCGCCGAGAAGGAGCGGGCGATCGACGCCGTCCTTAAGGCCGCTCAGGCTTGGAGCGCCGGCGCCACCCGTTCCGACATCGACGGTATTCGTCTTGACGACGCCGACGGCTGGCTCAGCGTGCGTAAGTCGAACACCGAGCCGTATCTGCGTCTGATTGTCGAGACGCGCGACGCGGCGCTGCTGCGCCAGCGGCTGGCCGCGCTGGAAGCGGCTCTGGCTCCCTTTGTTGACACGAGCGTGTGAGGATTGCCCCGCGATGCTGGATGTGGACCATATCACTTTTTCTTACGGCGCGCGCCGGATCCTGACGGACATCACGTTTGACGTGGCGCCCGGCGAGATCATCGCAGTGACCGGCCGCAACGGCGCGGGCAAGACCACGCTCGTGAAAATCCTGGCGTGCCTGCTGATGCAGGACGCCGGCACCGTGCGGCTGCAAGGGATCGACGCGCTGCGCCGCCCGGTCAAATACCGTCGCGGGATCGGTTACCTCTCCGAACACAGCCCGCTCTACAGCGACATGACCGTGGAAGAGTACCTGACCTACCGCGTGCGTTTGAAAGGCGAGCGCGCGTTGCGTGTGCGGCGGCGCGTCAGCGAGACCTTGGCGATAAGCGGTCTATCCGGCATGCATGACACGCGGATCCGCCTGCTCTCCCACGGATACCGCAAGCGCGTGAGCCTGGCAGACGCCTTGAGCACGCATCCCAGGCTGTTGTTGCTGGATGACCTGCTGGCCGGTCTTGACCGGCCCCAGCGCAAGGCGTGTGCTGCGGCGCTGGTGGCGGCCTCCTCGCGCGCGTCGGTGGTCGTGACCGGCCACGAAATCGATGAGATGCTGGACTGGTGCACGCGCGTGATGGTTCTGGACGGCGGCCGCATCGCGGCCCTGTTCCGCGCCAGCGATTTTGAGCGGGCCGAGTTGACGGCGCGGATCGACAGGCTTCTGGCCGGCCCGCCCAGCGGACAGGAGGCCCCGGCATGAAGGCGATCCAGGTCATCTGGCTGCGCGAGATCCGGGCTTTCCGGGGGGCCTTCTCCTGCGGGGTGCCGGTGGCGGCGTTTCTGGCCGTCTACGGCTGGACGTTTGTGATGACGCTGCGCAACAACGAAGGCAGCGTGCTTCAGATTCAGAGCATCTGGGGATTGTCGGCCGCGCCGTGGTTGCCGATCCTGAGCGCCGTGCTGACCATGCGCCTTTTCGCAGAAGAGCGCGCAACCGGCATGATCGACCTGCTGATGTCCGCGCCGATCCGCGAGCGC
>MWEJ01000324.1 GCA_002071025.1 Verrucomicrobia bacterium ADurb.Bin070
AAACTTGTCAACGGAAGTGACCGAATACCCGTTCATCCAGCCCAATGCCATGTTCGCAGGAATCGGTGAGCTTGGTCACGTCTATGCCTCACCCGATCGATGGCAGTTAACATGGAACAACCTTTCACCCAAGGCCCAAGACGCCGTCAAAGCTTCATTGGAAGGCCTCCTGCAAATGGAAGTAAAGCTTCAGACCAAGGATGACAAAGACTCGGAACTATTGAAAAGCCACCAACACGACACCATCGCCTTTGACTCCCGTCCCGGTGCTGCCCTTCTCGATACGTTCACGCTGTACCCGCATTCCGCGCAGACGCGCGGGCTTGTGCAGGCCAACACCTATCACCCGTCGGTGGTTGAGACGCTCTTCGCCGATGCTGAGATCGGTTGGAAAAATCTGACAGACAATGCGGGAACTGAGACATGGCGTACCCTTGACCCCAATGACATCTACACGCTTACCAATCGTTATATCAATTCCCTGTCTGTTGATAATCCGGAAGTCTACGGTAAGAGTGATCCTCCCGATCCTCTCGAAAACGGATCAATGGGCTGGAAGTCCTTCGCGGACATGCTGCCGGCCATTATGACCAATCCCGTCAAAAATGTGACGTTTACTCTGCCGAAGGATGTTCCTGACAACTTCGCCCACGACTGGATCGAGGACGCCGTGCGCCACCTGCCGGACCGCGTCTCCTTCCGCCAGAACATCTTCGTGATCGTGATCGCGGCGCAGACGCTCTCGCCGGTCTCCACGCCATCGCGCCCGGTGGTGCTCGCCGACCAGCGCGCGGCCGTCACGGTGATCCGCGACGCCTTCACCGGCCGCTGGACGATCCACGACTGGCGCTGGCTCACGGAATAATGCCCTGCGAGCCGGGCTTGCGGAGCGCCGGGAGGGGCAAGCGTCGGCTTGCCCAGCCGTTATGCTATTGCATGTTCAGCGGCTGGACGAGCAGACGCTCGTCCCTCCCGCCCTGCGGGCCGGCGTGCGGAGCGCCGGGAGGGGTGGATGCGACTGTATTCGGTTAGCCACGGGGGAGTGGCATACTGATGCGAAGGGAAGAGGAAGCGACGGGATGGCTGGCCCCGTTGGTGTCCCGGCTTTAGCCGGCTGGGGCGAACCGGGCCGACTGAAGTCGGTACACCAGCCTGTGCCGCATCAGTTCCGCTTTCCCTCGCTCTTCGTCTGCCCCCCCCGTGGCTAACCGAATACGATGCGACTTCTTCTTGTCGCGCGACGCGCCGCCTTGCTACACTGCGTTCTTCACGTACCGGCCGGAATCCCGCGCCGGACGTATTCGGAGGAGCCATGAAGACAACGCATGACACGGTCGTGATTCTCGATTTCGGCGCCATCAACAGCCAGGCCGCCGCCAAGATTGTTCGTTCGCTTAACGTGTATTGCGAAGTGCTGCCTTGCACCGCCTCGGCCGAGCGGATCGCCGCGCTGTCCCCCAAAGCGCTGATCCTGCAGCGCGGCGCGGCCTGCGGCGACGCGACGCTGGGACGTACGCCCGCCGCCGACCCCGCCGCGTTCGGCGTGCCGGTCCTCGATCTGAACGGCCTGCCGTGCGACGCGGCGACGATCGAGCCCTTCCTGCTCGCGCAGTGCGCGTTGCAGCAGGATTGGACAACCGACGCTTTCATCGCGGACGCGATCGCCGGCATCCGCGAGACGGTCGGCGACCGTAACGTGCTGCTGGCCATGTCGGGCGGCGTCGACTCCTCGGTCTGCGCGGTGCTGGTTCACCGGGCGGTCGGCGAGCAGCTCACCTGCGTTTTTGTGGACCACGGCCTGATGCGCAAGGATGAGCCCGAGGAGGTCTGCCGGGTTTTCCGCGACGGCTTCGGCATCGCGCTGCGCCACATCAACGCCGAAGACCGCTTCCTGGGCAAGCTGGCCGGCGTCACCGATCCGGAACGCAAGCGCATGATCATCGGCGAGGAGTTCATCCGCGTGTTTGAAGAAGAGGCGCGCGCCGCCGGCGAGCCTGATTTTCTGGTGCAGGGGACGATCTACCCCGACATCATCGAGAGCGGCTGGGACGGCGGCAAGCCGGTCAAGGCCCACCACAATGTCGGCGGCCTGCCCAAGAACATTGACTTCAAGGGGCTGGTGGAGCCGATCAAATACCTGTTCAAGGACGAGGTCCGCCAGGTCGCGCTGGCGCTGGGCATCCCCGCCTCGATCGCCATGCGCCAACCGTTCCCCGGCCCCGGCCTGGGCGTACGCTGCATCGGCGAGCTGACCAAGGAGAAGCTCGACATCCTGCGCGAGGTCGACGCGATCTTCCGCCAGGCGATCGTCGACAACCGGCTTGAGGAGCAGGCCAGCCAGTACTTCGCGGTGCTGACCGGCAACCGGTCGGTCGGCGTGTCCGATGACGCCCGCACCTACGCCTACACCGTCGCGCTGCGCGCGGTGCGCACCTCGGACTTCATGACGGCGCGGTTTGTCAAGATTCCGATGGACATCCTTGAGGCGGTCTCAGAGCGGATCACCGCCAACGTGCCGCAGGTGAACCGCGTGGTGTATGACATCACCAGCAAGCCGCCGGCCACCATCGAGTGGGAATAGGGTGCGCTTCAACGCCTAAATCCTAATTTCTTCTTGGGCCGCCTCCTGCTCGCGCTGGAGGCGTTCCAGGTCGGAGGCGTCGCGCTCCCACTCTTCGGAAAACACCTCAAGCTGGTCCTGCACCACCTTGAGCCGTTTGTTCGTCGCCGCGAAATCCGTGTCCGGCTTGGGGTTGAAGAGCACTTCGGAGAGCGTCTCCAGTTCAGCTTCCAACTCGGTGATGCGCGCCTCGGCTTTGGCGACCTTCTCTTTCAGCGTGCGGATCTGCGGCTGCAGTTTGGCCCGCGCCTGGGCTCGGGCGCGCCGCAGCTCCTTGGCGCTGGCCGGCGCGGCGGCATTTTCTGCCGAAGCGGCCGCTGCAGACGCGGCGGACTGTGGCGCTGCGTCGCGGTTCTCCCCGGCGGTTTTTTCGCGATAATATTCGTATCCGCCCGGAAAGCGCCGCACACCGGCCGGCGATATTTCGATGATCGAGGTGACCGTGTTGCGCACAAATTCGATATCGTGACTCACGAGGCAGATCGTGCCGTCATAAGCCCGGATCGCCTTTTCCAGCGTGGCGCGTCCTTCCAGATCGAGATGCGTGGTCGGCTCATCCAGCAGCATGAAATTCGGCGGCGCGAGAAACAGGCGCAAAAAAGCCAGGCGGATCTTCTCGCCGCCGCTCAGCACGCCGGCGGGCTTGCCGATGTCGTCCGCCGAAAAGCCGAAAGCGCCGAGCTGTGAACGCAGTTCGCGCTCGGTTGCCTGGGGCTTACACCGCTTGGCGCATTCGAAGACTGAGACCTCAGCGGGCACGGTTTCGGAAAACTCCTGCGACAGGTACCCCGGCATCACTTTGTGGCCCAGCGTGCACAGGCCCGATGTGGGGGCTCGCACGCCGGCCATGATGCGCAGGAGCGTGGTTTTGCCCATGCCGTTGTAGCCCACGATCGCGACTTTGTCACCGCGCGCGATCGAGAGGTTGACATCGTGCAGCACATTGCGCAGGCCGTCATAAGAAAAGAAGACCTGTTCCAGCCGCACGATCTCGGCCCCGGCATGCGGTGCCGGCGCCAGGCGCAGAAACCCGGCGGCCAGGCTGCGCTTGGGCAGCACGATCGCTTCATCGTCCAGGCGTTCGATCATCTTCATGCGGCTCTGGGCCTGCGTGGATTTTGAGCTGGTCGCCTTGAACCGTTCGACAAAGCGTTCCAACTGATCGCGCCGCCGGTCCTGATTCTCCTTGGCGGCGAGCAGGTTCGCATGGCGGATTTCGCGCTCGCGCAGATAAAAATCCAGATCGCCGTTATAGCGCGTGGCCGTGTTCGCGTCCACCTCGACGGTCGTGCTGGTCAGCGTGCGCAGCAGATAGCGGTCGTGCGAAATCAGCACCAGCGTGCCGTCGTACACGCGCAGGAAGCGCTGCAGCCACTCCACAGCCGGCAGATCCAGATAGTTGGAGGGTTCGTCCAGCAGCAGCAGGTCAGGTTTCGAGGCCAGCACGCGCGAGAGTTCCGCGCGCATCTGCCAGCCGCCGCTGAAACTCGCGAAGGGCTTGTC
>MWEJ01000325.1 GCA_002071025.1 Verrucomicrobia bacterium ADurb.Bin070
GCCGACCGTGCCCGCCTGCGGGCTGGCCGCATCGACGTTCAGCACAGAGAAGTCGCCCTTGAAGCCGAGCGCGCCGCTGTCGGTGTCCGTCCCGTCCGCCAGCCAGGGGCTGTAGTCGACGGAGCCGGCCGATACATTGCCAGCCACGTCCGCCGGAACGGCGCTGCCCCACCAGTTGCCGGACATGTCGAGCGTGATTAGCGATGCGGAGAGGTTCACGATGTCCCCAGCCAGCGAGCAGTTGCTCACTTTCTGGACACCGATGGCTCCCGCGCGCAGATAAACCGCACAATGATACTCGCCCTCCACCGGCTCAAAGCCGTTCTGGTTCACGGAAATGACACACCCTTGGACGTTCAAACCATTCGCGGAATTCGCGTCGGAACTGCCGTAGCGGATGCCGTAGGTGTCTGTTGTCGTCACGGCCTTTACGGCGATTTCGCTGTCCTGGACAGTGAGGTTGCTGCCGCGCATGTTCATGCCACTCTTGACATCCACGATCAGGCAGTCGGCAACCGTCAGATCGGAGGCGATGCCCGTGATCGCGCTGTAGAGACCGTTGCTGAACACGCAGTCTGTCACGGTCGGGAAAGTATTCCCGTTCGTCGCATTTTCAAAGGCGAGTCCGTTGGCGACGGGGGCGTCCGCAAAGCGTCCCGCACCGTCGAACACGCAGTTGGCAACAGCCGCGCGATTCACATTCTTGAGCGAGAGCAGCGACGCAGCCGTTCCGGCACGGAAGCGCAGGTTTTCGATGCGCCAGCCCGTGTCGCTTCCGGGATGGTCGATGGCAATTTGCCCCACGATCAACGGCAGCGGAGAACCATCCGGGGCCGTCTCGCCGATGAGATCGAACTCCTTGCTGAGCGCGGACGCCACTTCCGTGTAAGTGCCGGCATTCACATGAATCGTGCCGCCGTCTGCCACGCCGTTGATGGCGCTCTGGATCGTCCCGAAGGCATCGTAGCCCCAGGTCTTCTCGCCTGCGTCGGCGTAGCCGGTCCAGTCGTCGTCGACCCACACCTCAGACGCCTGTGCGGACGGTGTGATCGTGAAGGTCAGAGCCGCGCTGGCATCCGCCGTCGGCGATTGGACGGTGACAAGCGCCATACCAGCCGACAACAGGTCGGTCGCCGGAATGGCAGCCGTGAGCTGCGTGCCGGAGACGTAGGTCGTGATGCGTTCCGCACCGTTCCACAGCACCTTGGTGGAGGGCACGAACCCGGTGCCCGCCACGGTCAGCGTAAAGGCCCCGCTATCGACCGGTTTGAAGATCGGGTCCATAGCCGACAGCACCGTAGCCGGATTGAGAATGTCAAAGGCCGCACTCTCGATGCTCAGCGGGCTGGCCGTTGCCAACAGCGTATAGCCCGCGCCGCCGTCCGTTCCGATGGACAGGTCGGTAAATGTCACCACACCGGCCGTCGCGTTCTTCGCGACCGTTCCGTCGAGCGTGCCGAAGCCGGGGTTGTTTCCGATGGTCAGCGTGACTGTGCCGACGAACTGCGTGGCGATCTGGCCGATCTCATCATAAACCGTGACGGTCGGCTGCGGATCCAGCGCCGCTCCCAGCGCCGCGCCGCCCGGCGGCTGCGTAAAGGCCAGCGACACCGGCAGGTAGAACACGCCGGCATCCGCCGCGGGCTGGAAGCCGATGGTCGAGCCAGTCGACGGATCCTCGGCGCTGCTGCTCAGCCACGGACTGAAGTCAATCGCGCCTGCCACCGCAGCGCCCGTCCCGCCGGCGTTGCTGCCGGAGGCCGGTCCCGTCGCACTACCAAACCAGTTGTTAGTGGCGCCAACAACGGCCGTACCATCATAGGCGATCGCATACTGCCCAGGCTGCGTGAAGCCAGTGAAACTGTTCTCGTTGACGAGCGTCGAAGTGCCCGCAACAGTCCGGATATACAACCCTCCAGGCGTTTGCCCTGCGAACAGGTTGCCGGAGACCAGCGTCGGCGTCACGACAGCCCCGATCGCACCGACACGCAACGCTGTGGCGTATCGGGCCGAGGCGCCTGAGAACACGTTGTCCGCGATAGTCGCATTCACCGTATCCACCGTGACGAGCGTGTTGCCCTGCGGATTGCCTTCCGGATTGAGCCCTCCAGCGGTGCCGGATACGACGTTGCGACTGAAAGACACTGGGCCGCCGCTCCCCTGAATCACCACGAGTTGACGCGGTGAGTTGATTTCCGTCCACATGTTCTCAAAGCCTTCGCCGACGGGTTGTCCGGCGAACGTCACGCCAGAGAACGTGTTGTCTTCGACGACGAAGTTGACTAGGCTCTTGCCGTATTCAGTCATGAGGCCGGCTTCACCAGCCGCAACGATAACATTGCCCCGGATTGTCGTGTTGGTATGCACCCCTTGCAGGTACACCGCGCTCCACTCGATACCGGCATTGGGCGAATCGACACCCACGATGGTGAACCCATGCCCGACATCGCCCACGTTCACACCGACAGTCGGCCCGACAAGCTGAACGGTGGCCAGTCCGACGGCGGCTGTGTTAAGAATCTTCGTTGTGGCCGCGCCATCGGTCGAGAGTAGCGTCACGGACTTGTTGATCGCCACTTTCCCGTCGTACTCGCCGGGGCCGACATTCACCGTGCCGCCGACCGCGACCGCAGTCACACCGGCAGGAATGGTCGTGAACGCATCATAGCCCCAGATGTGGCCGCCGCACGCCGCAGCCGTATAGGCACCGTCGACCCACACCGGGTTCGGCACGGCCGCATAGATTCTGACCGGCGTCGTCGCGATCAAGCCAGCCGTGCTCCCGGGCACATAGACCTGCGCAAACATGGCGTCCATCTTGGCCTGCTCGGCTTCCGTCGCCTCGCCGGTCATGTACACCATCAGACGCTGAGCCGTGATGTTGTCGAAAATGTTGCCGCTGAAGGCATAGGTGGCGGTGTTGATATCGACGGCCGTTCCGTCCTCACGCCCGATCTGCACGCCATACCGGCTGTCCTTAATGGTGTTGCCGGTGAAAGCGAACTCCGGCAGATAGCCGTTGGTGAACCCGTACAGCCGCACCGCCGCCTTGGTGGTGGAGACCGTGCTGAAGGTGTTGCTGCTGATCTGCATGACACCATCGTTCCACTGGGCAACCTGAAGCGCGGGCTGCGCACAGCCGGTGGCCGTGTTGTTTTGCAGAACCAGACCGTTGCACCGCGCAAGCTGGATGCCGTTGTAGGCCGCCGAGAGGATCACGTTGTCTTTGATGACCAGCGCTTCGGCACCCATAACGATGATGCCGGAACCGGCATCAAAATCGACCGTCCCAGCCGCCGCAGGCGACTCGATGCGGTTGTCCTGAACCACCACACCGCTGCTGTATTGTCCCGGCGCATCACGTCCGTCACGGAGATAGACCGCCGTGCCCAGCACATTGACGAACCGGTTGAAGGCGATCACGTGGTCCGTGCTCAGTTCGTGCGCATTACTGTTGTAGTTGTCGATGCGCAGGTTGTCGAAGGTCAGGCCGATCAGTACGACGCCCGTCGCGTCGAGCGCGACGCTCTCGCTCAGGCCGGACGCCGTGGTTCCCTGCAGCACCGCCTCGGCGACGCGCTCGCCCGTGTTCGGGCTGATGGTGGCGTTGGGCCCGAGGACCGTCACCGGCTTGGCGACTGTGAAGGCGCCGGGATAGGTGCCGGCCAGAACATTCACCGTGCCGCCGCTGGCCGCCAGATTGACCGCCTCCTGCATGCGGGTTTCCGTGCCAGCATGCGCCCCTGTATCTGCAACCCACAGGGCCGAGAAATCGCCCTTGAAGCCGAGCGCGCCGCCGTCGGTGTCTGTCCCGTCCGCCAGCCAGGGGCTGTAGTCGACGGAGCCGGCCAGCGCATGGCCAGCCACGTCCGCCGGAACGGCGCTGCCCCACCAGTTGCCGGAAGCGTCAAGCGTGACCGGCGACGTGGAGAGGTTCACGATGTCCCCGGCGAGCGAGCAGTTGCTCACTTTCTGGACACCGATGGCTCCCGCCCGCAGATAGATCGCGCAGTGATACTCGCCCGCCTCCGGCTCAAAGCCGTTCTGGTTCACGGAGATGACACATCCTTGAACGTTCAAGCCGTTCGCGGAATTCGCGTCGGAAGTGCCG
>MWEJ01000326.1 GCA_002071025.1 Verrucomicrobia bacterium ADurb.Bin070
GGCGGAACGCTGGTGCAGGAGACGCGGCGCTGGGAGCCGGAGCTGGGCGAGACGCAGTCGATGCGCAGCAAGGAGAACGCGCACGATTACCGCTATTTCCCGGAGCCCGATCTGGTGCCGGTTGAATTGCCCGAGGCGCTGGTCGAGTCGTGGCGGGCGCAGTTGCCCGAGGCGCCGGCCGCGCGTCGCGAGCGCATGATGGCTGAGTACGGCATCCCCGCGTATGACGCAGGGGTGTTGGCCGACGCGAAGGAGAACGCCGATTTCTTCGAGGCGGCGGCGCGGGCGTGTAAGCCCGGACTGGGCAAGACGGTGTCCAACTGGTTCATGACGGAAGTGATGCGGCTCCTGTCCGAAACCGGGAAGAGCGTGGGCGCGTGCGCGCTGACGCCCGCCGCGCTGGCTGAGCTGGTCGCGCTGGTGGATGACGGGGTGATCAACGGCCCCACGGCCAAGGAGCTTCTGCCCGAAGTATTTGCGAAGGGCGGTTCGCCGCGGAGCATTGTGAACGAGCGTGGACTCGCTCAGGTGAGCGACGTTTCGGCGCTGGAAGCGTTCATCGCGCAGGCTCTCGCGGACAATCCGAAATCGGTCGAGGACTTCCGGGCCGGCAAAAAGGCGGCCGCCGGATTCCTAGTGGGCCAAGTGATGAAGCTGAGCAAGGGCAAGGCCGATCCGAAGCAGGTCGGCCGCCTGGTGGCCGAGCGGCTGGCGGAGGGACGATAGGTGCCGCGGCGCGCGGATCAGTCCGAGCGGGCGCCGTTCAGGCCCGGCCTGCCTATTGTGGCTTCCCCGCAGGTGATATTTTTGGCAAACTCTATCCCTCGTATGGCAAGCAAGGAGAACGACGGTGACTTCTAACGATGATTATGTGTTGCAGCTTCTGCAGGAACAGGGCTATGTCGCGGCCGACCAGATCGATGCGGTCGTGAACTCGATCCGGCAGGAGGGGGAAACCTCGCTCGACATCTTGATCCAGACGGGCGCCGTCACGGAAGATGACGTGCTGGCCCTGATCGCCGCGCAATTCGGTTTGGACTACGTGCATGTCAATGCCGACGCCATCGATCCGACCGTCGCCGACCTGGTGCCCGGCGCGGTGGCGCGCAAGTACGGGGTCGTGCCGGTCATGGCCGCCGAGGGCTCGGTCACTGTGGCGCTGAGCGATCCGATGGGCTACGACACCATCGACAGCCTGCGCTACGTGCTCAAGACCGACGTGCAGGCCGTCATCGCGCCGCGCAGCGAAGTCAAAGCGGCGATGGACAAGCTCTATCCCGAAGAGTTCGAAAACATTTTCGGGTCGGATGATCCCAACATCGACGTCGAGGAGAAGAAGGCGGGCGAAGATGGCTCTGACGCCAAAGACTCGGACGCCCCGGTCATCCGCCTTGTCAGCATGGTTCTGACCGAGGCGATCAAAATGCGCGCGTCCGATATTCATCTGGAACCGATGGAACGCCATTTCCGCGTGCGTTACCGCATTGACGGCGTGCTGCGCGAAATGGACCGTCCGCCCAAGCGCCTGCAGGCGGCGATCATCAGCCGCGTCAAGATCATGTCCAACATGAAGATCTCGGAGAAACGCGTGCCGCAGGACGGGCGTATCCAGATCAAGGTGCAGGGCCGCGATCTCGACCTGCGTGTCTCGTCGGTGCCGACCAACCATGGCGAGAGCATCGTCATGCGTATCCTGGATAAGACAAACCTCTCGCTCGGCCTGCCCCAGCTCGGCTTCCTGTCGGATGACCAGAACACCTTCGAGCGGCTGATCAGCCTGCCGGACGGCGTGCTGCTGGTGACCGGCCCGACCGGCTCAGGCAAAACCACCACGCTCTATGCGTGCTTGGGTCAGATCAACCTGCCGGACCGCAAGATCATCACCGTTGAAGATCCTGTGGAATACCAGATGTCCGGCATCAACCAGGTGCAGGTGAACAAGGATGTGGGCCTCGACTTCTCGGCGGCGCTGCGCTCGATTCTGCGTCAGGCTCCGAATATCGTGATGATCGGCGAAATCCGCGACCACGAGACCGCGGACATCGCGATGGAGGCGGCGCTGACGGGCCACTTGGTCTTCAGCACGCTGCATACCAACGACGCGCCCAGCGCGGTGACGCGTCTGCTGGATATCGGGGTCAAGCCCTTTCTGGTGGCCTCGGCCCTGCGCGCGGCCATGGCGCAGCGCCTGGTGCGCGCGATCTGCGAGAAGTGCCGCGCGGAATATGTCCCGACCGAGCGCGAATTGAAGATGCTCGGAGCGCTCTCGAAGAACACGACGACGTCAACCATGTTCAAGGGCAAAGGCTGCCCGCATTGCGGCCAGGGCGGCTACAAGGGGCGAAAAGGCATTTTTGAAATTTTCCAGATTGACGATTCGATCCAGCGCCTGATCTTTGACCATTCGCCTGCCACGGTGTTGCGTGCCCGCGCGCGCGAGATGGGCATGCGGACGTTGCGTGAGGATGGAATGTTGAAAGTTGCCTCGGGTATGACTACGCTCGAGGAGGTGTTGCGGGCTACGATGGGAGATGCAGACTGATGAGCACGGATATCAACATGAACGATTTGCTGCAGGCGACAGTCGACGAGGGTTCCTCCGACTTGCACATCCGCGTGGGTGTGCCGCCGATGCTGCGTATTCACGGCTCGCTGACGCCGCTGGACAGCCCGCCCCTCACGCCGGAAGACACCGAGGCGTTGGCGCGCTCGATCATGGCGGAGGACAAGCAGCATGAAGTGGAACAGTGCGGCGGGGCGGACTTTGCCCTGCCGTTCGGCGATCTGGCCCGTTTCCGTGTGAGCGTCTTCAAAGAGCGCGGCAACTACGGCATCGTGCTCCGCCAGATTCCCAACAAGCTGCTGTCGCTGGAACAGATCGGCTTGCCGGAACAGGTCAAAGAATTGCTGTTCCGCCCGCGCGGCCTGATTCTGGTGACCGGGCCGACCGGCTCCGGTAAAACCACGACGCTGGCGTCGATGATCGATATCATCAACAAAGAGCGCGATGTGCACATCATCACGGTGGAAGACCCGGTTGAGTATTACCATCCGCATAAAAAGTCGGTGGTGACCCAGCGCGAGATCGGCCACGATGTGCCGACCTTCGCCGAGGCCATCCGCCGCGCGCTGCGCCAAGACCCGGATGTGATCCTCGTCGGCGAAATGCGCGATTTGGAAACCATGCAGGCCGCGATCACGGCTGCGGAAACCGGGCATCTGGTCTTCGCGACCTTGCACACCACCGGTGCCGCCGCGACGGTCGACCGTATTGTGGACGCCTTTCCCACCGACCAGCAGGAACAAGTCCGCACGCAGCTTTCGGTGGGCTTGGTCGCGGTGATCTCGCAGTTGCTGTTGGCGCGCGTGGACAAGCCCGGACGCGTCGCGGCTTTCGAGATCATGATCTCAACGCCGTCGATCCGGTCGCGCATCCGCGACAACAAAACCTTCCAGATCAGCTCCGACATCCAGACCGGCGCCAAGTTCGGCATGATTTCGCTCGATTCGCACTTGATGGATCTGTACCTGGGCGGGTTGATCTCGTATGACGATCTGGTGACGAAATCGCAGGACCCGGATACGCTGGTTCAGAAACTGAAAGAAGAGTTGCAGGCAAGGAGGTAGGGCATGGCGGAAGAAACTTTGGCGCCGATCGCGCCGGCGTACGATCCCTTGCTCGACCTGGTGGTCAGCAACGGAATCATCGATCAACAGCAGGCCGATGAACTGCGCGAAGAGCATGCGAACACGGGGCATTCGATCCGGCAACTGCTGATCGACAACGGCTTCGTCAGCGAAGACGATCTGCTGGGAATGATGGCGGCCTATCAGGGCTGTGATGTGGTCGATCTCGCGGTCATGTCGCTGGATACCGATGTGATCCAGAGCATCCCGGCCAGCGTTGCGCGCATGTACAGCGTCCTGCCGGTCTATGCGACGGCCGGGACCATCACGCTCGCCACGTCGAATCTGGTCGACCCGCATGTGATGGATGAACTCATGTTCGTTCTGACCAAAGACGTGCAGTTCGCGATGGCGCGCGAAAAGGACGTGGCGGACCGCGTAAAGGAGTATTACGGGGACGAGAGCGCGTCGGTCTC
>MWEJ01000327.1 GCA_002071025.1 Verrucomicrobia bacterium ADurb.Bin070
CTTAGGCGCTTGCGTAAAGTGACCCACCCCTGCTTTCCAAAACTGACCCAGGCCGATTGAACTGAACCGCGGCGGCGCCCTGGCGGGCATGGTGATGATGGATCACGATGCCTCAGGCCCGGAAGAGGCCGTGCTCGATCTGCCGGCGGTGGTTCCGGCCTGATCCGCGTGTCGGCGCCCGTCAACACGCCTGCCACGAGCCCGAGTGCCAAGCAGCACGGCGGAAGAAGACCCAGACGCGGTGGCGCGCCGCGAACCCGGATTACGCGGCGGGGTACCGCATCCAGCAGCGTCAGGCACAGGAACAAACGCCGGAGCCTTTGCGTGTGCCGGCCCCTTTGAACCGACTTCCCTGGGACTTGGCGAAAGACGAGATCGGCGGCAAAGTAGCTGACTTCCTTGGGTTTATGGGCGCACTCCTGGTGCGCTCCGCGAAAGACCAGATCCGCTCCCATCTGCTTGATGGCACTCGAGTTCCCGGCGCACTTCCCCCGGCCGCCGCAAAAGACCCGTGCCCGGCTGCCCCATACTGATCCGGAAGCGAAAGGCGGCCATGCGACTGGAATTTCACCAACTCGACCGGCGCTGGGAGCATTTGCGGGCGCGCCACCCGGCGCGGCAGCGGCGGCTGTTGGCCTCGCTGGCGGAGGGCGGGCAGCAAACGCCCATCGTGGTGGTGGCGGCCGAAGGTCAGGCGGACCGCTACGTGGTCATCGACGGCTACAAACGGATCGCGGCGCTGGAGCAACTGGGGCGCGACACGGTGGAAGCGGTGGTGTGGCCACTGAGCGAGGCGGCGGCGGTTTTGCTGGACCGCTCGCTGCGTTTTTCCGAACCGGAGACCGCGCTGGAGGTGGGCTGGCTGCTGGCGGAGCTGGAGCAGCGCTTCGGTTATGGGTTGGACGAGTTGGCGCGTCGCTTCGATCGCAGTGTGAGCTGGGTGTCGCGGCGGCTGGCGCTGGTGGAGGTTGTGCCGGAAGCGATCCAGGAGCAGGTGCGGGAGGGACAGATCCCGGCCCAGGTGGCCATGAAGTTTCTGGCGCCGGTGGCGCGCCAGAGTCTGGAAGACTGCCAGCGGATGGCCGCCATCTTCGCCCAGCGCCACTCCGATGTACGCGAAGCCGGTCGACTGTATGCCGCCTGGCGCAAGGGCTCGCGCGCGGTCCGCAAACGCCTCCTGGAGGAGCCGGAGCTGTTCTTCAAAACGCAACGGCAGGAGAGCAGACCCCTCCACGCCGAGTTGCTGCGCGATCTGGAGATGGTGGCCGCGATCGTGAATCGCGCCCAGCGGCGGCTGACCGGCGCAGCGGAACTGGATGCCGGGCAATGCGAAGGGGCGCGGCGGCAGATCGAGCGCATTGCGAAACAACTCCAGCGAATCGGCGAACAACTCAAACCGGAGCAAGAACCGCATGTTGAGCCAAGCGCAACGCACCACGATTCTGGAATTGAGCGCGCAGCAGGTGAGCAAACGCGAGATCGCGCGAGTGCTGGGGATCTCCCGGGTGGCCGTACGCAGAGTCCTGCGCTCGAACTCCACCGCCGTGCCGGAACTGAACCGGGCCGAGAAGGCCGAACCCTACCGGCAACGCATTCTGGAGCTATTCAGCGGCTGCAAGGGGAATCTCATGCGAGTCCATGAGGAGCTGACGGCGGTCGGAGCGGAGCTGTCGTACGCCGCGCTGACCGCGTTTTGCCGGCGGCATGGCATCGGCCAGGCGCCCGTGGTGCCGGCGGGCCGATATGAGTTCGAGCCCGGCGAAGAGATGCAGCACGACACCTCGCCGCACCCGCTGGAACTGGCCGGCAAGAAGCGCAGGGTGCAGACCGCCTCGGCCGTGCTGTGCTACTCGCGGATGCTGTTCTTCCAGTGCTACCCGACCTTCCAACGCTTCGACTGCAAGGTGTTTCTCACCGAGGCGCTGCGCTACTTCTCCGGCGCGGCGAAACGGGTCATGATCGACAACACGCATGTGGTCGTGCTACGCGGTACGGGGCGCGACATGACGCCCGTACCTGAGATGGCCGCTTTCGGGGAGCGTTTCGGCTTCGAGTTCGCGGCGCACGAGATCGGGGACGCCAATCGCTCGGCTCGCGTGGAGCGGCCCTTCCGGTTCATCGAGAACAACTTTCTGGCGGGGCGCGCGTTCTCCGGCTGGGAGGATCTGAACCGGCAGGCCCGTCAGTGGTGCGACAAGGTCAACGGCACTTACAAGAAGCACATCCGCGCGGTTCCGCGCGAGTTATTCGCCGTCGAGCGTCTGCGGCTGAAGCCGCTGCCGGCCTGGATTCCGGAGGTCTACCGGCTGCACGAACGGCTGGTGGATGTGGAAGGCTACGTGGCGCTGCACACCAACCGCTACTCGGTCCCGGTGGATTGGATCGGCCGGCGCGTGGAAGTGCGCGAGACCAAGGACAAGGTCGAGATTCAACTGGACGCCCGGCGGCTGGTGGCGCACCGCCGCATCGCCGAAGCCGAGCACCAGCGGGTGATGCTGGCCGAGCACCGTCCGCGGCGCGGCGAGCGGGCGCCACGTCCCGACCCGCATCCCGAGGAGAAGCTCATCGTGACGGCCGCCCCCGAACTGGCCGAATATGTGGCGGCGCTGAAACAGCGCAGCCGCAAGGTGGTCACGCTTGCCCTGCGGCAACTGTTGCGCCTGGTCCGGGAGTATCCGCGGCAACCGTTGCTGGGCGCCGTGCGCGAGGCCTCCCGCTATGGTCTCTACGATCTGGACCGGGTGGAGCGCATGATCCTCAGGCGCGTGACCCGCGAATATTTTCTGCTCGACGGGGAGCCACGGGAAGATGACTGAAGAGCTGGAACAACTGCTGAAGAATCTCAAGCTGCGGCGCATCCTGGAAATCTACGACGAACAGTTGCGGGCCGCCGACAAGGGCGGCCTCAGCTACTCGGAGTTCGTCACGCGCCTGGTGCGCGCGCAGTGGCAAGCCCGACAGGAGGGCGCCCTGGAGTGGCGCATCCGACGCGCCAACCTGCCCGAGCGGTGGACGCTGGAGACGTTTCCCTTCACCCGGCAGCCGGGCGTGAACCGCAAGCAGATTCGCGGGTTCGCGGAGTTGGAGTTCATCGCCAGGGCGGAGAACATCGTGTTCTGCGGCAACACGGGCGTTGGCAAGACCGGATTGGCCTGTGGCCTGCTGCTGAAGGCGCTGGAGAACGGCTACCGCTGCCAGTTCGTCAAGGCCCAGGATCTGTTCGACGAAATGTACGCCTCTCTGGCGGATCGTTCCACCAGGCGGTTGCTCAAGCGCCTCGCCCGCCTCGACGTGCTCGCGGTCGACGAACTGGGGTACCTGAACCTGAAACCGGAGCAATCCAACATCTTTTTCAAACTGATGGAGGAGCGCTACCGCCAGCACCCCACCATCATCACCACGAACTTGGGCTACGACGAGTGGCCCAACTTCTTGGGCAACCGGCCGATGGTGGAGGCATTATTGAGCCGGCTGCGGCATCACTGCCACACCGTGCACATCGACGGCCCGTCATTGCGCGAACAGCAGGGCTGAGAACCGCATGACGGACCATGGCCTCAGCCAGGAAGAATATGTTCACCGGGTGCTGGAGGCGTACCGGAAGACGCCGGGCGCCATGGGAACGGTCCGCCGCGCCGACCGGCTGCTGGCGGCGCAACTGTATCAGCGGGGCCTTTCGGTGAAGGTGATCGAAAACGCCTTGGTGCTGGCCGCCACGCGCCGCCTGAACCGCCCGGCCGATGCGCTGCCCTTGGGCGCGATTCGCTCGCTGGCCTATTTTCTGCCGGTGATCGGGGAAGTCCTGGAGTTACGTGTCGGCCCGACGTACTTCGATTACCTCCGCTCCAAGCTCGCCCGCGCCGCACCGATGCGATAGAACCGCTCTGACGCCGGACGATGCCGCGCCTTTGCGCGGACGACGGAAAGGCAACCCGCACGCCTGCGGCGTGGACGATAATGATCCCTCCTCCACACCCAACAACACCGACACGCCTGCGGCGTGGATGATGCTCCGCCGTTCCCGGTCTCGTTCCCGGTCCCGTTCCCGGAGTGGGTCACTTCAACCAAGCGCTACCGGGTCAGTTCTGGGTAGCGCCGAGG
>MWEJ01000328.1 GCA_002071025.1 Verrucomicrobia bacterium ADurb.Bin070
ACCACCCATTCGCGCCGCCCCAGTCCGTCCAGCACCTCGTCCGCCGCGCGGTCGGCAAAAGCCCCGTTGTCGGCCGCCAGCCAGCGGCCGTTCAGCACACCCGCCGCCAGGACAGCCACGACCAGCACCGGCATCGCCATCAGTCCGACACCGCGACCGGCGTTGAACAGCACTGAGGCGCGCTCTGTCAACGGATGTTGCAGCGCGGCCTCGTCGTCCTCCCCTTTGTCGACAGGGACCTCGACATCCACCGGATCATCGAGAACCGCGAGGGAGCGCCACGAGGCGGTGAGCAGCGCGATCCCGATGCCGGCGACCAGATAGGTCGCCGCCGGAATGGCACCGGCCTTCGCAACCACTCCCCACGGCCCGAAGGGCGCGTTGAAGAGCAGCAGCAGGGCAAAGACGGTGAGCACGAGGCTCAGCATGAAGGCGCTCCACGAGCGGCGGTTATCCAGCGAACGGAACGCCGCGAAGAAGCTCAACGCCGCCGAACCCAGCCCCAGCACAAAGACCGGGAACCACAACTGCTCCGGGAACATCTGGACGACCGCCTGTGCCTGCTCGCGCAGGACCGAGACCGCCACGCGCAGCAATGCGTGATTTGTCACCTCCAAGCCCTGACTCAGCACAACCTGCCGCGCGGCCAGCACATGCACGCCGACCAGCGCCAAAGCGGCCAGAGCGGCCGCGCCGAACAGCCGGCCGATCCGGCACCACGCGAGCTTCCACTCCATGATTACGGCAAAGACCGCCATCACCGGCAGGGCGACCAGAAACAGCGGCGACTCGGCCATGCCTGCTCCGTACAGAAGGCCGAACAGCAGCAGCCACACAATGCGTTTCGAGCGCGCGTAGACGGTCAGCAGGTGCGCGCAGGCCATCAGGAACGCCACGTCAAAGATCTGCGGCTGAAACCGCGTGGCCGCCTGCCAGAACGGCAGGCTGAGGCCGACCGCCGCCGCCGCCATCCAGCCCGCGAAGCGCGCGTTGCGCGAGGCGTGGGTCACAGCGGACTCCTCGCGCATGACCTCGAAAACGATGAACCAGACAACCTTAAACACCCACCCCACCGCCACCGCACCGGCCGCCGCCGCCATCAGATTCAACCGGAACGGCAGGGTCAAAAAAGGCAGACGCGCGACATGTCCGGCGGCCCACATCAGCAGCGGATGCGACGGCACCTCGCGCACATCCAGCCCCGCCGCCCACGCGATCCATGCGGCGGAAGGCCCCGGGAACGCATAGGTCAGCGCCGTCGCCGCATAGAGCGCAAGTGCCGCCACGGTCAGCAGCCAAAAAGAAACGCGCGACCGTCGCAGCCGGCCGCGCGTGATCGGACGAAACTCAAGAAACAACATGGCCTGTCTTTACACTCGTTTCCTGCGCCGCAACGCCGCCACCGCCACGCCGACCATCAGGAGCATGGCCGTGCTGGGCTCGGGAACAGCCGTCCACCCAGAGAAAGCATTGGGCGTGAAGTAATCGGTGATGATGTCGAACTCGCTGGTACTGATCGCCGCCGCATCGTTCCACGCCAACGCCGAGGTGCTGACCGCATACTGTCCCGACGAATAGTTGAACAACACCACGTAATATGCGCCCGCGCTACGCGCCGTCGCGTCGGTCGTTTCCTGCGGCATCAGAGTCGTGCCCTCGAACGCATTCACGTTCCAGGCGAGCGACTCCACGCCCGACGACCAGACGTTATCGGTGATCGACGGCGCACCGCTGGCCACGTAAACCAAACTCGCGTACTGCGTGCCTGCGGGGACGCTCTCCGCCGCCCACCCGATCACCACTGCCTGCGAGGCCCAAACACCGGCCAAGAACACCAAGCATGCCGTCAGCACTGTTTTTTTCATAACTTAATCCTCGTGTCCTTTCAGGCTTATTCGCCGTCGGGCTTGAACGTGAACGCTCCGTTGCCGGAACGACGCAAGTACCAGAAGCCCTGGCCGGCTGGAATGTTGGCGGCAGGCAGCGCGATGGTCCCCGTCGTCGAGACCCACTTGCCGTTGAACTCGGTCTTGGAGCCGCCGGTGTAGTAGTGGTAGGTGGTGTAATAGGAACCGTCACCCTTGCTCACCAAGATCCGGTCGGTCGACGCGCTGATTCCGCTCGCGCCCGCCGCTCCGGTCCAGTCGATCGCATTGAGGTCAAACGACTCCAGCGCCGCATAGCTGATCAGATTCAGCCCCTCACCGATGGCCGTAGCCTGTTTTGTCTCGGAGACCTGGCCCTGGACATAAACGGTCGAACCGCTGCCGGCAGCCCGCTTGATCCAGAACCCTTGGCCGCGCGCGACGTCAAAGGCGCTGGCGGCGGGCGGGGTCAGGGTCTTCTTCGAGCCGTCCGGCATGATCTGCTCCGTGGTGATCGCGGTCCAGCCGTCCTCGGCGTCGTTATAGTAGTAATAGTAGGCCGGAGATCCGCCGTCGACCGTGAGCACCACCAACTGGTCGGCGAGGGCCGCATCGCTGGAGTGGCCCGTCAGGCCGTAGGTCGACACGAGGTCGCCCAGTTTGCCGGACACGCCGGCCTGCATGCACGCCTCAAACGGCACGGCGATGATCGTGTTCTTGGCGGCGGGCGCCGCGATCTCGACGAACCCGACCACATTCGTTCCCGCAATCGGCTGCATCGCCGCGTGAACGAGGCCGGCTGCCGCAACCACCGCAAAAGTCATCCATCCTTTATTCATGGCATTCCCTTTCTGGCCTGCTCGCTTACTGCGCAATCACTTTGAAGAAACGGACCGTGTCGCCGGCCGGAACGTCGACGTCAGCCGGCAGTTCCGCGCCCGACTCGCCCTGCACGACCGTCTGGGCGGTGGCCTGCACGCGGCTCGCCACAGTCTGCCAGCCGCCGTTCAGGGAGGTCGCGCTCTGCACCTGATAGAGCGCCTTGTCGGAGAAGTTCTTGATGCGCAGGTTCACGCGGCCGTTGCCGGCCTGCACGGCGGCGATCTCCGGCTGGGGCGTCCCTGCGGGAGACGGCGCGGGCCCTGCGGCGCTGAGGCCGGACGCGGCGGCGCCCCCTGCGGCGCCGAGGCTAAGCGCGGAAGCCGCACCGTTCGCGGCGCTCGCGCCCTGGGCAGCGATCAGGCCGCCGACCGCTCCGTCGGCCTTGCGCGTATCGAGCACGACGATCACCCACGAGCCGCCTTCCGGATAGGTCGCAGCCGGGTACTGAATAGCCTTATACCCGCACTTGGCCCCCACCACCGCCCGTGCGGTGGTGGCGATCACATTGTTGACCGGGTCGACCAGCGAGCCGTCGGTGCAGACGCCGCCGAAAACCGCACCCTGCTTGACATACACCAGCAGGTAGGTCTCGCCTGCCAGCACGGGGGTCCCGTCCGCGTAGGTGTCAGGCCCGGGCGTGGACATCGCGAGCGTCAACTGATCCTGCGCCTCGGCCCCGAACATCGTGGCCGCCATGAGCAGCCCGCTGATCAATGAAAGCGTTTTTTTCATCGTGAGTCTCCTTGAAATGGCTTAGGGAACGATCAGCGGCTGGAAGAAGGCGTAGCCTCCTGCCGGGATATCGAAGGTATAGGTCGCCGACCCGTTGGTGAATTCCGCGAAAGACGGCGTGATCGCGCTGCCGAGAGGCGTCCAGCCGTCGCCCAGCGCAACCTTGCCCTGCAACTGGATGCGTCCGTTGACCGCTCCGGCCTTTGCAACAGAGTCAACCGTCAGCGAGACCGTCACATTGAGCTGCGTCGGCGAGGTCATTTCGATCTTCGAGATCCCGAAGGTGTAGCTCTCCACCGGGTCAACCGCGCTCCCGCTGAGGCTGTCCAGCAGATAGGCGGTATTGATCTGAGCCTGCGAGAGGCCGGTCAGGTCGTTCACGCCGCCATCGCTCAGCCAGGCGTTGACCCGCGTGAGTTCTTCGTCCGCCAATGTGGCGGGCTCCGGCAGAGCCGGGGTGTGTGTCAGGAAAGTGACATCGTTCCGGAGGTCATGCCGCAAAGACTGCCTCTCTGACAGTGGCCTCACGGTCGCGGCTCCCCGTCCAATAGTCGTCGTGGAGCCCGTCCGTGATGAGCGCCCTGACCCACAGGATGTCCAGAGCGCCGTCCGGTGACC
>MWEJ01000329.1 GCA_002071025.1 Verrucomicrobia bacterium ADurb.Bin070
AAGCCGTAAGGCCCCGTGAACCATTCGGACCCGTGATGCGTGACGCAGTCCACAAGCTCGGCCTCGCCGACGATGCCGCCTCGGCATAATTGCGGGCTGTCAAACATCGGCAACGCCTGCCATATCGTCATCCCCGTAGACATGACAAACAAAAGGCATGCGTCATACTCAGCCCGCGTCATGCCTTTGGCGGCGTGTATCAGGAATCGGCCGCGGTAGCCCGTCGGCCACGTCCTGTTCTCGATATTCTTCCAGCCGTGCGCGACCAGCCATGCCCAGGGCTGCCGGATCGAAAGGCACGGCGCCGGCCCGCCCGTCCCTGTGTCCCCGCTCATTTCGCCCCGCCGTTCGTTCGGCTGGCCGGTTCCAGTTCCCAGTCGTACATCCAGACCTGGTTCCGGTTGCCGTCGTTCCAGTAGACCACCCTGTAGAGCTCGCCGTTGCTGTCGAGCGAGAGCGCGTCAACCCTCCCGGCCATGCCGATGTCGCGCACCTTCACCGTGTCGCCGATGTCGTGTTTGAATTGCACTGTTCTCACTTCAGATTCCCTTAATGGCCGCAGTCGGATAACAAATCTCGACCGTCCTGCGGCCGAGGGTAAACCGGATCGCGGCCGTGTCGTGGCGGATGCTGCGGATCACGCCGTCGCCGAACCGCGAGCTTTTGACACGTTTGCCGCAATACGCCGTACGCAACGCGATGGCCTTCGCCTTGCGCTCCTCGAATTCGCCCCGCCGTTTAGCTTCTCCCATCTTGCACCTCCTCGTTTTGGTCATTAAGTGCGTCTTTCGTCACCCGAACGGATCCCACCGCGCGTTGCTCGCCGCCCCTGACGCCGCGTCAGCCCCGGGCCTCTCCTGGGGAAACCGCATGCCGGCGCAGGCGGGGTGCGCGACGTTCGCCAGGCTGTCCAGCATGTCGTCGTGCGGCACCACCGGATAAACCGAATATTCGTCCGTGATGAAATCCTGCACCAGGTCGCGCGTGTCGCCCGCCGCCGTCGGGTAGAGCAGCCGCCTGGGGAACCACACGCGGGCGGACTCGAAGAGCGGCACCAGCCAGCCGATGCGGTCGGCCTTGGGCACCCTCTGCGGCACGTCCACGATGCGGAAGCGGTAGTTCTCGCGCTCCTGGATGTCCCGGACGTGCGCCGTGTCGCTCATGGCCCCGACCTGCTCCCAGTAGCAGCAGAGCGGCCGCCACTTGCGGTGCAGCGCGAAGAGCGCCTCCGTGCGCTCCACAAGGTTCAGGCGGTCGCGCACGATGTCGAGCACGTAGTAGTTGCGGTCGGCCGCGAGCCCGACAACCCACATGGTCGTGTAGTCGTTCTGCTTGCGCTTGGCGTTCGCGCTGTCGATGATCACGTACGCGTTGAGCCCGCGCCGGTCCGGCTGCCGGTCGTAGTACATGAGCCAATCGTCGCGGAAGAGCCGCACGCCCTCGCCGACCGGGTCCTGCATCATCTGCGCCGCGTAGATCCGCGCGCCCATGTCGCGCCGCTTGGCGTCCAGCGCCTCGGGCGAGAGCAGCAGCGGGCGGCCCTCGGCGTCCACGCACACGCGCCGGCGCTCCCGGGCCGTGCCGCGCTTGAGGATCTCGCTGTACGTGTCCATCGGGTGGTAGCGCGTGCCGACCATCCAGACGCGCTGCCCGTCGCCCGTGCCCAGCGCGTCGCTGAGCCCGAAGGCGTCCGTCGTCTTGCGGATCTGTTCGGGCGTGGCGACCGACTCCACCGTCACCACGTCGTCATACACGCGCAGGCGGAAGTGCATGCCGGTCGGCATGCCGTCGACCAGCCCGGACCCCATGACGGTGGGCTCCTTGCCGAGCCCGGCGCGTTTGACATACAGGCCCTTCTGGACGCTCCAGTTCTCCCGGGGCGGCTTGGCGTGCAGGATCTCCGGGAACAGCTCGCGCAGCGCGGCGTTCTCCAGCGCCTGCTTGATCTGGCCGACGAACTTCTGGGCGGTGGTGGAATTGTACGAGAGCACGCAGCAGGTGATCTCCGGATCGCGCAGCACCTCCTGCACGATGCCCCCGAGGGTGATGATCGTCGATTTGTAGTGCCCGCGGCTCCACAGGTCGAGCCATCCGTCCGGCGACTCCTCCACCTCGCGGCACCGCGCGTGGCACCACGCGTTGTTCATGTGCGTGAGCCCCAGCGCGCACGTGAGCAGGAAAAAGCGGTCGTTGAGGCACATCCAGCGGATCAGCGCCGGGTCGCACGCCTCGGCCACCCGCGCGTACAGCCGGCGCGTCTCGTCCAGGCCGAGCCTGCGTATCTCTGCCGCGTCAGTCATCGCGACGCGCCTCCCCCGCAAGCAGCTTGCGGATGTTGATCGTGACCGACTCGACCGCGCCGGAGCCGCCCGGGCCGACGCCCTCCGCGCCGCCCGGCCCGACGTCCGCGTAACCCATGCGGTCGAGGTCGCGCGCCGCCTCGAGGGCCAGCTTTTTATGGCAGGTGTTCGCGGTCTTGTCGATCACGTCGAGCCGCAGCTTGACGATCCTCGCCCGGATCGCGTGCGCGTCCATGAGACCCTTCTCCGCGAGCTGCCGCCGCATCCAGGCGCAGCGCGCCGCCACGTCGGGCCGCGCGGCCAGCCTCGCCGCGTTCGCCCGCGCCGCGTCGCGCGAGCGCGTGGAGGGGTAGGCGGCGAGGTAGGCGTCCGTCGCCGTCTTCGGGTCGCCGCCGTCGTAGCCCGTCGCCGCCGCCGCGAACGCCTCCCATTGCCGTTTCTTGAGCGGCTCCGCGCCGCGCGTGTCGTCACGTTCGCGCATGTGATCCCCCTTTCCGCGCGTCGCGCCGGAAACAGCGGAACGCGCAGCGGCCGCCGTGCGCCGCTTTGCACACCGCGCAGCAGCGGTGTTTGTTTTCGATCAGCTCGGCGCACGCGTCCACCCTGCCCAGGTCGCAGAGCCGCGCGTGCCGGCACGCCGCGCGGTCGTGCGGGCACAAGCCTTTCGCGCGCAGGCGGTCGGCCCTGCCGTGGTTCTTGTGCGCCGCGCCCGCGCTATCATTTGCTATCTGCGGCATGCCTCGCCCTCCATTCGTCAACCCCGTCTTCCTCCGCCCGCGCCGTTCCCCCGTCCGGCAGGGGCGGCGGCTCGCCCAGGTCCCCGAAGTCCATCAGGTCGGCCAGCCGGATCAGGATCGCCTCGCGCGACGCCTTCACCCTGGCCAGCAGCCCGTCGGGCGGCCGGCCCGCCGTGAGCAGCGGCCTGAGCTGGCCCTCCTTCGGCCGGAACACCACGCCGGCCGCCGTGCACTCGCCGATCAGCGCGTCGACCGGCCCCCAGTCCCTGCCCGCCTCTGTCAGAGCGTGTCCCATCCCGCCTCCTCTCCCGGGCCGGACGGCCCGGAAAACTCTTCTTTTTCTTCTTCACCCCCCACGCTTTCATGTGGGGGGATGTGGGGGATGTGGGGGTCGGAATGTAAAAGTTCGTGTAAACTACTGTTTACGGGCGACTTTGTGCGGCGGTCCCCCACATCCCCAACACCCCCCACATCCGCCGGGGTGAAGAGGTCGGCGGACGCCTCGCCGGCTGCCGCCGGGTCGGCCAGCTCGTGGAAGACGTAAACCGCGCTGCCGGAATGGTTTAGCTTCTCGAAACCGAAGAGTTGCTTGAGAGCGACGCCCATGCGCTTGAGCGCCTTGCCGATTTTGGCCGGCGTCCACAGTTCCGGCGAGAACCCCTCACATGTCTGGGCCAGATGTTGGGAGAGGTCGGGCGCGGAACCCCGGAATCCGTTCCGGACGCCGGCCAGAAGGAATCGCCCGAACGCGTCGTTGCTCACGGCGAACACCGCCTTGAAGCTCTCGTTCTCGCGGATCGCCCGCTCGGCCTCCTCCGCCATGCCGGCCGCCCGCCCGAGACGCCAGACCCAGGCGGCCCAGTCCGGGTGCCGCCGGTTCATGCCCTTCGGGACCGGCCCCGCGTCCGCCAGGGCGCGGGCCATGACGCGGCAGAGCCATGAGAGGCCCGCGTCCCGCGCCGCCTCGATCTCGCGCGTGAGCACGCTCTCGGCCGTGTCCCTCTCGACGCGCTCAAGGTTGACCGTGATGAGGCGGTCGCCGAGGCCCGCGTCG
>MWEJ01000330.1 GCA_002071025.1 Verrucomicrobia bacterium ADurb.Bin070
GCGGCGACCGCGAGTCGCGGCGGCGCGTGCAGGCTTGGCTGCTGCTCGGCTGTCTGCCGCTGCTCTACACGTCCGGTGTCTGGCTTTTGATGAACCGCTTGATTCTGGGCGACGCCCTCTTTTTCTTGCGCTCGCTGCACACTTTGGTGCCGAACCCCGCCGGCTTTGCTCTGGCCGTGCTGCTGCCCGGCGCACTGTTGCTGCCCGCGCTGCTCATGACGTGGCTGTGCGACGCTCAGCGCGTTGAAGCCGGCGCCGGTCCGGATGCGGCCTCGGTGATCCTGATCTCGTTTGCCCTGATGCTGGTCGGCGCGACCGAAGTGCTGGGACGTTTCGGCCTTGCCTGGGATTCGGCCACCCTGCATGTGTGCTTTCTTTCGGTGCTGATGATCGCGCTGGCGCGCCTGCGGCAGCCGGTCTACCGCCTGGCGGTCACGCTGGCCCTCTTTGTCTGGCTCACCACGCTGTGGCTGGGCAACGCGCCGGCACCTGCCGCGGCGCTGCCGCGCGAACGGATCTGTCGGGAGGTTGAGGAGCACGTCACCGCGCGCACCGCGTACGGCCGTGTCTTCGTGCTCGGTTACGCCGGGCTCGATCTGTTGCGCGGCTATGCCGGCGAACGGCTGGTGGCGAATATGGACCTGCACGTGGGATCGGTGCGGCGCGCCTACAAAGGCCAGAACCTTTACGTTCTGGTGCCGTGTCCTGAAGGCCCGGCGCGCGCGGAGAGTGTCTTCTGGAAACATCCTGATATCTACCGGCACGGCGGCGACCGCCTGCTCTTCGCCGGAGCGTTCGGTGCATGGCATCTGTTCGAGATCATCTCGGCACCCACGCAGGAACAGCTCGACGAGTGGAAAAAGGCCGGAGGGCAGTAAGCAGTGGACAGTAAGCAGTGGGCGGTAAGCAGTGAGCGGTGAGCAGCACATGAACGGTGCGTGGGTGGCCGGGCATGTTGTGCCGTTTGCGGTCTGGGTCGCGGTGATCCTCGTGTTGCAAGCGTGGGAGAGCGTGGGCGAGGTGCCGCGCGCAGCCTATCCGTGGAGTTACGCGCTGAAATCGGTCGCGTGCGCGGCCCTTTTTCTGGGCCTGCGTCCGTGGCGCGTCTATCCGTCGCTGCGGTTGCGCCATGTGCCGGTGGCGCTGGCGGCGGGCGTGGCGGTGGCGCTGCTGTGGATCTTGCCGGAAACGCCGTGGACCGGCCGCGTTGCGCCCGGTTTCCAGCTTTTCTACCACCGCTGGCTGATCCTGATGCCTGGGACGCTGCCTGGCTACTTTAATCCCGACCTGTCGCCGCCGCTGCCGCCCGGGCACCTCGCGCTGGCCTTTGCGCCGGAGCAGGCCGGCTGGCCGCTGACGCTGCTGAAACTGGCCGGTTCGGCCGCCGTCATCGCGGTCATCGAGGAGTTCTTTTTCCGCGGCTTTTTTTATCGCTGGCTCAGGCAGGGCGCTTTCTGGCGCGTGCCGCTGCGCGCGTTCGACATGCAGGCCTTCTGGACGGTGGCCGCGGTCTTCGCGCTGGAGCATGACCGCTGGGCGGCAGGGCTGCTGGCCGGCGCGGTCTACGGCTGGCTGGCGGTGCGTACCGGCGATGTCTGGGCCGCTGCGCTTGCGCACGGCGTGACCAATCTGGCGTTGGGCGTGTATGTGATCGCGTCGCGCCAGTATGGATTCTGGTGAACCGGGAGGAGTGATGGCCGAAGCGAAGTTGAATCGGGAATACGCCGTGCGGGTTGCGGGTGTCGGGGCTCTGCTGACGGGGATCTGTCTCTGGTCGCTGTATGACGGCCTGACGGCGTGGCCCCGTCAGAACCGTGTCATGGAGCAGGTGCGGCCTGCGCTGCTGGCGACCCGTCTGACAGCCGAAGCGTGGCTGTCGCCGGATGAGGAGCGCGGCACGCGGCTGGATGCGGCGTTCCGCTCGCAGGGCGTGAAAGCCCCGGCCAAGCTGGTGCGCAAATTGGGCGAGCTGCGGATTCCCGATTCGGCGCCGGACCGCGACACCGCGCGCGCCGCCCAGCTTGAGCAGGTGCGCAAGACGCTGGAGCAGCCGGTTTACAGCGCCCGCAATCTGCAGACGCAGTTCGTGCAGGCCGCCGTGACCCTGGCGCTCGCCCTCTGCGCGTTTGCGGCGGTGGGGCTCAAGGCGGTCCGGCGGTTTACGGCGGATGACACCGGGCTGCACGGGAGCGGGTTCGGCGCGCGGACGATCGGCTATGATGAGATCCGCTCCGTCGACTGGACCCGGTGGGACGAGAAAGGCATTGTGCGACTTGCGCTCAAGAACGGTCGCCGGCTCACGCTGGACGGCTGGCATTTCGCGGGCATGACCGGGATCGTCGAGGAACTGCTCCGGCATCGTCCGGATCTGCGCGGGAAGTAAACCGGGACGGTCGCGCGGGAACGCGGCAGGAGGGCGTTCGGCGTGAGACCGGCGTTGTCCTTCGCATCGGCATCAGCGCCCTTGGACACGAGGAAGTCGAAGATCGCCTTGTTTTTCTTCTTTGCTGTCCAACTACTCAAGTGTCGGGTGGGCGACGCCGCCCGCGAGTTGCGTCGCGCCGCCCTCTTTTTCATAGACGCCGTAAAATTGGCAGACCGAATCGAGCCAGATGATGATGCGCTGCCAGTCGTCTGCCGAGAGCGTCACGCCTTTATGGCCTTTTTTGAGATGGGCATACAACGGTGCGGCGCGCGCGCCGAAGGTGCCGGGGAAAGTTCGGTAAAAGCGGGGCGAGAGCCAATCGTGTCCCGCGCCGTACGCGGTGAACCCGTAGCGTTGGGCCAGGCTCAGGTAGGCGGCCGTGTAGCGCGTTGTCGTGTTCATCCAGCCCTTTACACGATGCTCGACAACCTCAGCGTCCAACCGGGGAGGGGTCGGCTGTCCGGGCGCCGCGTTTCGGATCGCCTCGGCGTGGCAGGCGGCGCAGCGGGCCGCCAGCACCGGCTGGACCAAGCGCGGGAAGCTGAACGGGCGGCTGCCTTCCGGGCCGGGGGCGAGGCGCGAGGGCGGGCGGCGCAGGGCGAGCGGCGTGGCGGACGGCGGGCGCGCGGGCGCGGCGTGCTGCGGTTCGTGGCAACCGACACAAGCCGCCCGTTCGCCGGGCACGAAGGCGGTGGCTGAACGCATGGACTGCACGGCGCAGCCTTCGGCGTCCAGCGCCTGGAAAAAGAGCTCCACGCCGGACGGCGCCGTGAAATGCGCGCTGCCGTCGGCCTCGACCGGAACGCTGCCGAGCACGGCGCGCGCCATGTTGATCGAGTCAAAGCCCTCGGGAAGCTGCAAGCCGATGTTGTGCGTGACCTCCGCGGAGGCCACCGAAAGCGGATAAAGCTGCCAGACGCGCAGCGCCGTAATGCGCGTGCCGTCGGGCCAGGGCAGGCGGCTGGCGTAGACATCGGTGATGGTCACGGTGGCTTCGCCGCGCGAAGCCGCAGCGGGCTGGCGCTGTTCGGGGATCACGGGCGGGCACGGTGTGGCGCGCAGCGGCACGGGGTTCAGGCAGGCGATACCGGGATCGCGGTAGATCAGTTCCTTGTTGCCGAAAGCATCCACCAGATAAAGGCCGAACAGATGGCGCTGGCCGGCCCCCTTGACCTCGACCGGCTCATACGCGCAGAGGACGTAGGTGTCGTTGAGCGGCCAGGCGGTACCGTAGGTTTGCGAGCCTTTCTGGCTTTCCGGGAAGCCGGCGTCTGGCGTGAACCGCCGGACCGGCCCCATCGCGTCGTCATCCGCCGCACGCGGGTCCACAACCACCAGCGAGCCGAAGGCCTGGCCGTGATGCGGGGCGGCGGTGGCGATCAGCAGGTGCGAGCCGGGCACAGGGCGCGTATCCAACTCCATGTCTGCGCGGCGCGGCCGATACGAGTAGTTGCCGTGCACGGGACGGGGGGTGCGACCGTCCGGGGTGGTGGTCCAAGGGTGGTGCGCCACGCAGCCGTGGCGGTCGATATAATCCCAGCGCGTCCAGAGCAGGTTGCCGTCGTGCGTGACAGCCGGCGCCCACTCGTTGGTCTCGTGAAAACTGAGACAGCGCAGGCCGCTGCCTTCATCGGCCATGTCGAAAAGGGTGAAGGT
>MWEJ01000331.1 GCA_002071025.1 Verrucomicrobia bacterium ADurb.Bin070
TCGATGTTGGGCGTCTGCACGGCGGGGGCCCCGTAGCACCCCAGCAGGGGTTTCAGGTCGTCGACACAGATCAGCAGGATGTTGGGCCGGCGGGCCGGCGGGGCGGCCATGCCGCTCAGCGCACAGGCCAGAACCATGAAGAGTGCGGATCGCGGGGTGTTGCGCATGTTGAGCCCCTGTTTGTTTTTACGCCGGTCATGAGACGGGGGAAGCGTCCATGCCGTCTCGGAGTTCGCGGATTTTGGCGGCGACCCGTTCCGGCAGGTCAGTGCCGGACGGCGCGTCGGCAATCAGGCGCACGAGGGCCGAACCGACGATGATACCGTCCGCCAGCGGGGCGAGCGCGTGCGCGTCGTTGCCGTGACTGATGCCGAAACCGATGCAGACCGGATGCGGGCAGAGGGATTTGACGAGCGCGGCGTGGCGCGCGACCTCGTCATAGTCAAGGCCGCCGGTGCCGGTGACGCCGGTGCGGCTGATGAGATAGAGGAAACCGCCCGCGCCGTCGGCCAGCATGCGGATGCGGTCGGGGCGGGTGGTGGGGGCTGCCAGGCGGATCAGATGGATCGACCGGCCGGCTAGCGCATCGGCGAGCGGGCCTGCCTCTTCCGGCGGCAGATCAACGACCAGCATGCCGTCCACGCCGGCTGAAGCGGCCTCTTCGGCGATGCGCGCCAGCCCGTATTTGAACAGGGGATTGTAGTAGCTGAAGAGCACGATGGGCGTTTCGACCGTCTCGCGAAGCGCCGCAGCGAGGCGGAGGCTGCGCGAGAGCGACATGCCGGCGCGCAACGCGCGCTCCGACGCGGCCTGGATGACCGGGCCGTCGCAGGTCGGGTCGGAAAAGGGAACGCCCAGTTCCACCACGTCTACGCCGGAGGCACAGGCGGTGCGTAGAATCGCGAGACTGGTGTCAAAGTCGGGATCGCCAGCCGTGAGGTAGGCGACGAGCGCCTTCCGGTTTGCGGCAGCGAGTTTTGCGAAAGTCAGGTCGATGCGGTTCATATTCAAGAAAGAGTTAGAAGTTAGGAGTTAGGAGTTAGGGATTGGCCTTCATGTAGGCGGTAATGTGTTCAAGGTCCTTGTCGCCGCGGCCGGAGAGGCAGACGAGAATGGCGTCGGTCTTGGGGCGTTTCCCGGCTTCCCGGATCGCCGCGGCGAGCGCGTGGGAGCTTTCCAGGGCAGGGATGATGCCTTCGAACCGGCAGAGCAGTTGGAACGCCTCCACGGCCTCGCGGTCCGTGACGCCTTGGTACTGCACGCGGCCGAGATCGTGCAGCAGGGCGTGCTCCGGTCCGACGCCGGGGTAGTCAAGGCCTGCTGAGATGGACCACGCTTCATGGATCTGGCCCTCATCATTCTGCAGGAGATAGGTCATCGCGCCATGCAGGGCGCCGGGGGAGCCGCCGGAAATTGACGCCGCGTGGTGCGGCGTATCGAGGCCTTCGCCGGCCGCTTCGGCACCGAGCATCGCGCACGGATCGTCGAGGAAGGGATAGAAAAGCCCCATGGCATTGCTGCCGCCGCCGACGCAGGCGACCAGTAGGTCTGGCAGGCGTCCGACCTGCTCCAGCATCTGACGGCGGGCCTCGTCGCCGATGACGCGCTGCAGGTCGCGCACCATGGCGGGATAGGGGTGGGGCCCCGAGACGGTGCCGATGATGTAGAAGGTGTGCTCGACTTCCGCGACCCAGTAGCGCAGTGCCTCGTTCATGGCGTCTTTGAGCGTGCTGGTGCCGGAGGTGACGGGGACGACCTCGGCACCAAGCAGGCGCATGCGCAGGACGTTCGGCGCCTGGCGCCGAACGTCCTCGGCGCCCATGAAGACCTTGCACGACATGCCGAGGCGCGCGGCGATGGTGGCCGTGGCGACGCCGTGCTGACCTGCGCCGGTCTCGGCGATCACGTTCCGCTTGCCCATACGCCGGGCGAGAAGGCCTTGGCCGACGACGTTGTTGATCTTGTGCGCGCCGGTGTGGGCGCAATCCTCGCGTTTGAGATAGATGCGCGCGCCGCCGATATGATCGGAGAGACGCGCCGCGAAATCGAGCGGTGTGGGGCGCGCGGCATAATGCTTGAGCATGGCGCGGAATTCGGACATGAAACCGGGATCGTCTTGGGCTTCTCGCCACGCGGCTTCGAGATCCGTGAGCGCGGCGATCAGGGTTTCGCCGACATAGCGTCCGCCGTAAGGGCCGAAGTGGCCGGTGGCGTCGGGGTAGTTGCCGATGAGGGGTGCATTCATGGTAGAGGATGATGGGTTAGGGGGTTTGTACATCAGGAGTTAGGCGTGAGCCGTCAGAGTATGGCGGCGGTAGGCATCGCGCAGAAGGGTCTCCGTGGTGGGCCAGTCGATGCAGGCGTCGGTCACGGAGAGCCCGGGACGCAGGGTTTTCGGGTCTTTCGGCATGGGTTGCGCGCCCCACTCGAGGTGGCTCTCGAGCATGATGCCGCGGACCGATCGGTTGCCCTGTTCGATCTGGGTGAGGATGTCATTCAGCACCTCGCCCTGCAACTCCGGTTTTTTATTGGAGTTGCTGTGACTGCAATCGACGACGATGTTGACGGGCAGGCGGGCGGTGCGCAGCGCCTGCTCGCAAAGGGCGATGCTCGCGGCATCGTAATTCGGGTGCTTGCCGCCGCGCAGCACGATCTGCGGATAGGCGTTGCCGGTGGTGCTGAAAACGGCGGGCAGGCCGTCTTCGGTCACGCCGAGGAAGTGGTGCGGCCCCATCGCGGCGCGCATGCCGTTGATGGCCGCGTCGAAGGAGCCGTCGGTGGCGTTTTTGAAGCCCACCGGCGTGGAGATGCCGCTGGCGATCTCGCGGTGGGTCTGGGCCTCGGCGGTGCGGGCGCCGATCACGGACCACGAGATGAGGTCGCCGATGTACTGCGGCATGAGGGTATCAAGCACCTCGGTCGCGGCCGGCAGGCCGATCTCCGCGACACGCACCAGAAAGTGGCGCGCCATGCGGATGCCTTCCTCGATATGGAAGGTGTCGTTCATGTAGGGATCGTTGATCAGCCCTTTCCAGCCGAGCACCGAGCGCGGTTTCTCGAAGTAGACGCGCATGACCACGCAGATGCGGTCGCTGATTTCATCGCTCAGCCGCTTCAGGCGCTGGGCATACTCCTCGGCCGCGTCGAGATTGTGGATTGAGCAGGGGCCGACCACCGCAAGCAGGCGGCGGTCCTCGCCGTCCATGATGCGTTCGAGCGTTTCGCGCCCGCGCATCACGGTGGAGAGGGTGGCGTTGGTCTGCGGCACGGCAGACTGCATCTCGCGCGGCGTCGCGAGCAACTCGACCGATTTGATGTTGATGTTTTCTAAACGGGGATGGCTCATGGAGAGTTAGAAGTTAGAAGTTAGGAATTAGGATTTAGGAGTTGGGCGAGGCGGGAAGCCAGAATGACGGGGCATTGGCTTCAACGGCGTACGCGCGCAATGTGTGAACAAGGGTCTGTATCAAGGCATGGTTTTTGACTCCGGGACGGACCTCGACGCCGGAACTGACATCACATGCAGCGGCCTTGGAGAGGCGCAGCGCAGCCACGATATTTTCCGCATCGAGGCCGCCCGCCAAGGCGAACGGACGCAACGCGGCGAGCGGTGCCGCATCGGCCCAGTTCCAGACGGCACCATTGCCGCCGGGAAGAGGTCCCGAGCCGCATTCTACCAAAACCCCGGCCTCTGCGGGGAGGGAACTCGCAGTTTTCAGCAAACGGTCGCCTGTCGCCGTGAGCACCTTGATGACGCGGTATCCTTGCGCCAGCCCCGCTTCAATGTCGGCACGTGATTCCTGCCCGTGAAGCTGAAGCGTGGTGAGCCCGGCAGCGCGCGCCGTCGCGAGCATGGCGTCGGGCGGACAGTTGACAAACACGCCGACGCGCGCGATGTGCGCGGGTAGGCCCTTGAAGAGCGCGCGGGCCTGGTCCGGTGTCACGCAGCGCGGGCTTTTGGCGTAAAAAACGACACCCAGCGCGCCCACGCCGGCTGCGGCGCAGAAACGTGCGGTCGCAGGTTCGGTGATGCCACAGATTTTGAGGTTGGAGAGCATGGGAGGAGGGAGGAAGGAGGAG
>MWEJ01000332.1 GCA_002071025.1 Verrucomicrobia bacterium ADurb.Bin070
GGAGTTCGGGCCGCGCCAGCGCTTCGCCATCCTGCTGACCGATGCCGAGCTGGAGCCGGATCCGATCTTCGAAGGAAAAATCTGCGACCGCTGCAAGGCGTGCGTCACACACTGCCACGGCAACGCCATCAGCATGGACGAATCAGTGAAGGTCACGGTCGCGGGGCATGAACTGGAGTGGAACAAGCTTGATCCGTTGGCGTGCGAGAAAGGCATTCAGGGCGGAGCGAACAGAGAGCTGAGCCCTTTCGAAGGCGAATATCCCCGCATGTACGGCTACGGCCGCGCCATCGAAGGCGCGTGCGGCTGCATCCGCGCCTGCATGGTGCATCTCGAAGAACGCCGCAAGATCAAGAATCTCTTTAAGAATGCGTTCCGCAGCAGTCCGCAGTGGGAGATCGACCGCTCGAAACCGTATGAGCTTACGCCGGAAGTGGTCGAGTTTTATGAGAAAAACGGCAAGATCGAGGATTTTGAGGCGTACATCACCTACAACAAACGGGATAACTACGGTACGGACAAGACGGATGGTAAAGTCAATCCGCTGATCGATTGATCGAGCCTGTCCCATGACGCTCGGGTGTGGCGGCAGTTTCCGGAATTCGGTTGAAACGATTGAGGAGGGACGATGAAGAAGCATGCAGTCTGCATCGCCGTTTGTGCGTGTGCGTGTTGCGTCATGTCTGCGCAGGTGGAGATCGTGTACACCTTCACCGGCAAACGGATCGAAAAGAAAACCGTGACGATTGAACCGGACGCTGCGGATGTCGTGCGCGTGCATATTCCGCAAGCGGAGTTGCCGCCGGGCCTCGACACCGTGACCGTCCTGCCGGATTTTGCGGCGGCGCAAACGGGAGAAGCGGGCTATTTCATCATGCCGAACGGTGAATACGGCACCTTCCGCGAGCGGAACGGCGAAAGAACGGCGCGCGGCGCCATGCCGATGCCGATATTCGGCATGAAAAATCCCCGTGCGGCCTTCGTGGCGATCGTGACCGGCACGCCTTATGACTTTACCCTGATGACCACCGCGAAAGACGGGCGGTACACCATCTTGCCGCGTTTCGAATATCGGGGCCGGCCCGCTTATGACGATCTCACGGTGGCGTATCATCTTCTGAAAGGCGCGCAGGCGGACTATTCGGGCATGGCCCGCAAATACCGCGACTATCAACTGGCGCGCAAAGCCTGCGTGCCGCTTAAAGAACGGCTGAAAGCACGCCCCGAACTGGCCTATGCCGCACGCAGTCTGGAAGTGCGCGTCCGGCAAGGCTGGAAACCCGTGCCCACGCCCGTGGAACATCAGACGCGGCAAACAGAGCCGTCCATGAAGGTCGCGGTGACCTTCGACCGCGTCGGCGAAATACTGGACGAATTCAGGCGGCAGGGGATCGACCGCGCGGAAATCTGCCTTGTGGGATGGAACCAGAAAGGCCACGACGGGCGCTATCCGGAAATTTTTCCGGTCGAAGAACAGTTGGGCGGCGAGGTCAAACTCAGGGCGTTGATCAGGAAGGCGCAGGCGATGGGGTTTCAGATCGTCTGCCACAACAACAATTCTGATGCCTATATGATCGCCGACACGTGGGACGCGGAATACATCATCAAAAATCCGGACGGATCTCTCTCGGCCCATGCGGCATGGAGCGGCGGCCGTATGTACAATGTCTGTCCGCAGCGCGCCTTCGAGCGTTTCCAGCAGAAAGATGTGCGCGCTTTCGCCGACCTCGGGTTCCGCGGCCTGCACTACACGGATGTCTTGACGGTTGTGCAGCCGCGCGCCTGTTACGACCCGCGCCATCCCCTCAACCGCAACCAGGGTGCCCGCTGGGTCGGGAAAATGCTGGCAGAGACACAGACCGTGCTGGGCGGCAGCGCCTCGGAAGGCGGACATGATTTCTGCTGCGGCGTTTTGGATTATGCGCTCTATGCCTCCATCGTGCCGCCCAAGCCGCATCCGATGGTCGACCGCTTCGTGCCCTTCTGGCAACTGGTCTATCACGGCATCATCCTGAGCAACCCGTTTCCGCCCACCTGCAACTATACGATCAAAGATGCCGCCACGCGCCTGATGCTGACCGAGTTCGGCGGACGGCCGTTCTTCTACTACTATTCCAACTTCCTCGACAAGGGTAACGCCTGGATGGGCACGGCAGATCTCACCTGCGAGAATGACGAGGCCCTCAAGGCGAGTGTCGCCAAAATCAAAGAGGGCTATGACGAGTTCACAGCGCGCGCGCGTCTCCAGACTGAATTCATGGACCGTCACGAGCGTGTGGACACGGATGTGTACCGGACCGTGTACTCGGACGGTTCTGAGATCGTCTGCAACTACCGGCAGACCGCATTCGTCTACAAGGGGCGAACGGTCGCGCCGCTGCGGCATATCTTGATAGGACCGTGAAGGGTAGCCCGAGCCACACGCCGGCGCCGGTGCGGATGCGATTCAGCTTTGTTGAATTCGCCCCCGAAGGAGGACCCGGATCGAGGAAACGGGAGTAAAACACGGATGAAGTGCGATACAGTGCTGGGGCTGAACTTCTGCCACTGCCGGTTTTACAAGGGCATGGGCTGGGAGTTCGAGTCGCACGACTTCCCCAACGTCAAGCGCTTCGTCGAGAACGCCCATCGCCACGGCGTGCGCGTGCTGGCCTACGTGCAGTTCTCTACGCTGTACTATGAAACGATGCTCGAAGAGATTCCCGATCTCGCCGATTGGGCGGCGATTGACGAGAACGGCAAGAAGCGCACCTACCACGGCGATGGGTATTACCGCTGGATGCCCTGCATGAACGCGCCGGGCTTCGAGCCCTATCTCAAAAAAATGATCCGCATCGCGCTCAACGAAGGCGGCTTTGACGGCGTGATGCTCGACAATGCCTTTATGTCGCCCTGCCACTGTTCCCGCTGTACCGCGCTTTTCCGCGGAGAGTCGGGGGCATACGACCCCAGTTACCGCCAGCGGCGCGAGAACCCGCTCGTCAATGGGCTCGCCGGCTGCGGTAGCGCCGTGTGCCGGACCGGAGTCGACACGGCACCGATCAAAGGAACCGGGTGGACGATTCAGGTGGGCGCACCGACCGATGGCGGCCGCCGCCTGCTGGAAGAGATCAATAAGCTATGGCAGCCCGAACTCAGCATTCAGGCGCCGGCCACTGTTTTTGCGGAAGTCAAGCGTAGCGCCAATACCTTCCATGTTCATTTTCTGAACTACGCCAAAGAGCCGGTCGCGCAGGGCGCGCGAATCGAAATCAGGGGAAAGCATGCGGCCCGGGCCGTTTGCACGTTTGCCGCCCCGCTGGAAAACCGCCTGTCGTCACCGGTCGCCGCAAAAGCCTCCGGCGAGGACGTCGGCACGTTTGAGCTTCCCGCGTTTCGCGAATATGCTTTGCTTCGGATCGATTGTCCTACCGCATCGGAAAGCGGCCGACCGGCGGCATCGACGGCAACGCCGTGAGGCTTGAAGACTGGCTCGCTGGTTCGAGGGCTGGACAGCGAACGCGACAGCGGCCCGCTACGACCACGCCGAGCGCGTGGAGGAGCTGCGGGCGGCGGTTGAGAAGGCAAACAATCCGGGAAAGGAAAACCCGCAGAAGGCCGGATAGCTCACCAGGTTGAGCGTGGCGTTTATACTCTTCATTATCGCCCCTTTTATTCGCCCCTTTTATTCCTGTTTTGAGGTTGACGATTTATCTGCAGGGGTTTATGGTACGCATGAATTTATATCGGGGGCTTTTCATGCGTAAACTCTGCCTTCTCTCGCTGTCGTTTTCGGTCCTGTCCGCGGCAGCCGTGACGCTCGACTTGACGCGTCTGCCCGCGCCGTCCTACGCGGACCGCGAGGCTTCGGGCGACGCCGCGCTGCCGCCCACAAACCGGATGGACAACCTGCGCATCTTCCGTCTGGTGATGACCTTCGAGTCTACACCCTCTAACAACGTGCAGGTCGCGTTCGGCCGCGACAACCGGCCCGCCGACGGCGCGTTGGCCGCCGAGGAGACGGATTTCATCATCGGCTGGGACTGCGGCGAGTGGTTCATCCGCCCGCAGGGGCTGAGGGAGCGTTACGCGCTTCCG
>MWEJ01000333.1 GCA_002071025.1 Verrucomicrobia bacterium ADurb.Bin070
CGGACGCCGCAGCGACACGACCGTCCCGTTCATCCTTTGCGAATACTCGCACGCGATGGGCAACTCGTCGGGCAATCTGGCCGACTACTGGCGCGTGATCCGCGCCTACCCCAACCTGCAGGGCGGCTTCATCTGGGACTTCGTGGACCAGGCGCTGCGCCGGCCGATCCCGACCGAGCGCGTGCGCCACGACGGCCCCTCGACCTTCTGGGCCTACGGCGGCGACTATGGCGACTTCCCCAACGACGACAATTTCAACAACAACGGGCTGGTGCAGTCCGACCGCCGCCCGACGCCGCAGTTCGCGGAGATGCGGCACTGCTATCAGCCGGTCGCGGTCGAGGCGGTCGATGTCTCGCGCGGCCTCTTCCTGATCCGCAACCGCCACTTCTTCACGGACCTGAGCGGCTTCGACGCCCGCTGGACCTACGAGGAGAACGGCGAGGTGGTGGCGCAGGGCCGCCTCAAGGCGTTAGACGTGCCGCCGCAGGGCAGCCGCACGGTCGAGCTGCCGCTCTCGATGGTGCGCCGCCCCGCCTATGCGGTACGTGTCAGCACGTGGAATTTCACGTTCGCCACACCCCGCGCGAGCGTCTGGGCCGAGAAGGGTCACGTCATCGCCCGCGACCAGATCGTCGTGCCGGCCGATCCGCAGCCCGCGCCGTTCGCGAACGTGGCGGGCCGCGCGGTCGTCCGGCTCGACGAGAGCGAAACGGCGGTCACGGCGGAAGGCGACGGCTTCAGCGTGCGCATCGGCAAGGCGAGCGGCGCGATCGAGTCCTGGAAGGTTGACGGCGTCGAGCAGCTCCTGACGCCGCTGGCGCCCGACTTTTGGCGCGCGCCGACCGACAACGACCGCGGCAACGGCATGGCCGTGCGCCACGCGGTGTGGCGCGAGGCGGCCGTGCGCCGCGAGGTGCGCGGGGTAACGGTCCGGCGCGAGGTTGACGGCAACTGGCGCGTGCTGGTGTCGCTCGCCTATCCCGCGGCGGGCGAGACGGTCGGCACGCTGATCTATACCTTCACCAACGCCGGGCAGATCCGCGTGGCGTTCCAGATCGAGCCCACGGGCAAGGGGTTGCCGGCGCTGCCGCGGATCGGCATGACCGCGCAGATTCTGGCTTCCTACGACCGGGTGACTTGGCTGGGGCGCGGGCCTCACGAGAATTACGCGGACCGCCGGGACTCGGCTTTTTTCGGTCGCTACGCGCTGCCGGCCGACGATTTCTTCTTCCCGTATGTCGAGCCGCAGGAAACCGGCAACCGCACGGATGTGTTCTGGGCCGAGTTCACCGACGCGGCGGGCAAAGGCATCCGGGTGTGGGGCGATCCCAAGCTCAACTTCAGCATCCTGCCCTACACGGCGGAAGAGCTTGAAACGCGCAAGCATCCGTGGGAACTCAGCCGCTGCGGCAACCGCGTGCTGCGCCTCGACTACGGCCAGATGGGACTGGCGGGCGAAGACAGTTGGGGTGCGCGTCCCTGGCCCGAGCACCAGCTTCCCTCCGGCCGTGTCTATCAGTACGGGTTTGTGCTGGAGCCGATGCGCGAGGGTAATCGGCTGGAGGCTGGAGTGCGCGAGTGAGGCGCGTGTTTTGACAAGCGCCCGTTCGGGTACGGCGGGACGTCTCGGACCGCCGGGCGAAAGCCGGGCGTGAGGCCTGCAAGCGGCGTCCCGGGGGTATCCCGTTTTGCGTTGCCGCCCGCCCGACACCTTCGCACGCTTCGGCCCCCCGTCAGCCGCGGTTGCGGCTATCCCCGCAGGGTGCCGGCGGCGACTTCGGCGCGGAACTCGTCGACCGTGCGCCGCAGGCCCTCCGGCAACGGGATCTCGGGGCACCAGCCCAGCCGGCGCAGGAGCGAGTTGTCGCACAGCTTGCGCGGCGGTCCGTCCGGCATGGCGGTGTCGAAGCGCAGGGCGCAGCGCGTGCCGACCGCGGCCTGAACCTGACCGGCCAGCTCGCGGATCGTGAGGTCCTCGCCGGAACCGACGTTGACCCAGTCCGGCGGGTCGTCGAGCTGCAGCAGGAAGAGCAGGGCGCGCGCAAGATCGTCCACGTGCAGGAATTCGCGGCGCGGCTCACCGCTGCCCCAGAGCGTCACCTCGCGCGCGCCGGCGAGCCGGGCCTCCTCGAATTTCCGGATCAGCGCGGGCAGCACGTGCGAGTGCGACGGGTGGTAGTTGTCGCCGGTGCCGTAAAGGTTGGTCGGCATGGCGGAGTGATACAGCACCCCGTGCTGGCGGCGGTAGTACTGGCAGAGTTTGAGCCCCGCGATCTTGGCCAGCGCGTAGCCCTCGTTGGTCGGCTCCAGCGGGCCGCTCAGCAGCGCCTCCTCCGGGATCGGCTGCTGCGCGAGGCGCGGGTAGATGCAGGAGCTGCCGAGGAAGAGCAGACGCGGCACGCCGGCCTCGAAGGCGCCGTGGATCACGTTCGCGGCGATCATCAGATTGTCGTAGAGGAACGTGCCGAGCGCCGTGCGGTTGGCCTCGATGCCGCCGACGCGCGCGGCGGCCACGATCACACAGTCCGGCCGGCTGCGCGCCAGAAACGCGCGCACGGCCGCCTGGTCGGTCAGGTCCAGTTCCGCGTGCGTGGCGGTGATCGGCGGGGGCAGGCCCATCCAGGCCATTTCCCGCACCACGGCGGCGCCGACCATGCCGCGGTGACCGGCAACGAAAATGCGGGAGGAAGGAATCATGGTTTCGGGTTTCGGGTTTCAGGTTTCGGGTTTCAAGTTTCGGGTGGCGTCTAGGCTGAGGCGTTTTCTCACTCCGCGTTCTCCAGCACGCCGCCGGCCTGCTGCACGGCGAGTTCCTGACGTGCCACGCGCATGTCGGCCTCGACCATCAGGCGCACCAGCTCTTTGAAACTGACCTTCGGCTGCCAGTCGAGCACGCGACGCGCCTTGGCGGCATCGCCCAGCAGCAGATCCACCTCGCTGGGCCGCTCGTAACGCGGGTCGTGCTTGACAAACTCACGCCAGTCCAGCCCCAGCAGCCCGAAGGCCTCTTCACAGAACTCGCCCACGCTGTGCGTCTCGCCGGTGGCGAGCACATAATCGTCCGGCTCGTCCCGCTGCACGATGCGCCACATGCCCTCGACATAGTCGCCGGCGTATCCCCAGTCGCGCTTGGCCTCCAGATTGCCCAGGTAGAGCGCGTTCTGCAGACCGCTCTTGATGCGGGCCGCCGCCATCGTGATCTTGCGCGTCACGAAGGTCGGCCCGCGCCGCGGCGACTCGTGGTTGAAGAGAATCCCGTTGCTGGCGTGCATGCCGTACGCCTCGCGGTAGTTGACCGTGGCCCAGTAGCCGTAGAGCTTCGCCACGCCGTACGGCGAGCGCGGATGGAACGGCGTGGTCTCGCGCTGCGGCGTCTCGCGAACTTTGCCGTAAAGTTCCGAGGAGGAGGCCTGATAGAAACGCGATCTCTTGCCGATGCCGGTCTCGCGCAGCGCCTCCAGCAGCCGGATCGTGCCCAGCGCCACCACGTCGCCGGTGTACTCCGGCACGTCGAACGACACCCGCACGTGGCTCTGCGCCCCGAGGTGGTAGACCTCGTCCGGCGCGATCTCGTACATCATCTTCGCCAGCCGTCCGGCATCGGACAGGTCGCCGTAATGCAGGAAGAGGCGCGTCCCCAGAATGTGCGGGTCCTGATACAGATGGTCGATCCGCTGCGTGTTGAAACTCGAGGAGCGGCGGATCATGCCGTGCACCTCGTACCCCTTGGCGAGCAGCAGCTCGGCCAGATAAGATCCGTCCTGTCCCGTGATGCCTGTGATAAATGCACGTTTCATGGTCATTCCCGCATGGAGTGTTCAGCGCTGAACATTAAGAGTTGCGCGTTCATGTCGGCATCATAACACACCGCCGAACGCCGTCTATTGCGTATAAGCGAAAATGTAATTTACGAAAATGCGCAAAACAGGTATGCTTCGGGCGGTTTTCTTACAGGACCGACCATGAATGACGCGGTGAACATCGGTGTGCTGCTCGATCCGGATTTCGATCATGCGGTCGAGATCCTGGAAGGGGTGCGGACGTATGCGCGGGCGAGGCCG
>MWEJ01000334.1 GCA_002071025.1 Verrucomicrobia bacterium ADurb.Bin070
TTGAGCTTCATGTCGGCCTTGAAGTCGATGCCCTTCTTCATGCCTTCGTCGATCAGATGCAGGAAGTAGCTGGGCGTGCAGGCAATGACCGTCACCCCCATGTCCTTCATCAGCATGAGCTGGCGGTCGGTGTTGCCGCCGGAAATCGGCAGCACGGCACAGCCGAGTCCCTCGCCGCCGTAGTGCAGCCCCAGCCCGCCGGTGAAAAGCCCGTAGCCGTAAGCGACCTGCATCACGTCTGAACTGCGGACGCCGCACATCGCCAGCGCGCGCATGCAGCCGTTCTGCCAGACCAGGATGTCGTTTTGCGTGTTGCCGATGACGATCGGTTTGCCGGTCGTGCCGCTCGAACAGTGGAAGCGCACAATGTCATTCATCGGGCTGGCGAAGAGGCCGAAAGGATATTCGTCGCGCAGATCGGTCTTCATCATGAAGGGCAGCCGCGCGATATCCTTCAACGTCTGGATGTGCTCGGGCTTGACGCCGCGCTCGTCCATGCGCGCACGCGTCAGCGGCACGTTGTCATACACGCGCCGCACCAGACCTTGCAGGCGGTGGAGTTGCAGGGCCTGCATCTGCTCCCGGGGCATGTAGTCCGGCGCGCTGACCGGGTGGACCGGCGTGTCCAGATCGTGCGCATACTCGTAAAGGGCCATGTTGTTCTCCGCATGAGGGGTTCAGGAGAGTGTCTCCATCAAGTTTCTTCTGAGAGTATCACGTTCCGGTTTCCGCGGGAACGAAAAAAATGAAAGCGCAATATTTTGTGGTTGCATGAAGCGTGAAATCTACATATAGTAACAACCATTCTTTAACAGGAATGTCGGAGTACGGGCCGTTCTTGCGAGGAACATGTTATTGTCAATCTGTTTTGGAGTTTTCAGGCATGAATGAATTGGTGCAGCAGGATTGGATCCTTCGCATTCAGAAACGGGACGGGCGGGTCGAGACGTTTGAGCCCCAAAAGATCATCTCGGCCATTCAGAAGGCGGGCGAGGCCACCGGCGAGTTCGCGGCGGAAGAGGCGCGGTGCCTGGCTCTGAAAGTGATGACGCTGATCCATTCGCTGCAGGACACCCTGAGTCTTTCGGTCGAGAGCGTGCAGGACATCGTGGAGGAGGTGCTGCTGGCCTCGCCGTACCGCCGCACCGCCAAGGCGTACATCATCTACCGCGAGCAGCACGCCCGCATCCGCGAGATGGTGCGCAAGGCCGATGTCGACCTGATCGACAGCTATCTCGGCCGGGCGGACTGGCGCGTGCGCGAGAATTCCAACATGGCCTATTCGCTGCAGGGGCTCAACAACTACATCTCGAGCGAGGTGAGCAAGGTCTACTGGCTCAACAAGATCTATCCCTCAGAAATCCGCGAGGCGCACGACAACGGCGCGATGCATCTGCACGATTTGGGCCTGCTCAGTGTCTACTGCGTGGGCTGGGACTTGCAGGACCTCCTGCGCAGCGGCTTCAAAGGCGTCGCCGGCAAGGCCGAGAGCCTCCCGGCCAAGCACTTCCGCACCGCGCTCGGCCAGATCGTCAACTTTTTCTACACGCTCCAGGGCGAGGCCGCCGGCGCCCAGGCCTTCTCCAGCTTCGATACGCTGCTGGCCCCCTTCGTGCGCTACGACCGTCTCGGCCCCAAAGAGGTCAAGCAGGCGCTGCAAGAGTTCATCTTCAATGTCAACGTGCCGACGCGCGTCGGCTTCCAGACCCCCTTCACCAACGTGATGATGGACCTGATCGCGCCGTCGACGCTCGCGAACGAGCAGGTGGTCATCGGCGGCCGCAGCATGCCGGAGACCTATGCCGAGTTCCAGCCCGAGATGGACATGATCAACACCGCGTTTCTGGAGGTCATGACCGAGGGCGACGCCAAGGGACGCGTCTTCACCTTTCCGATTCCGACCTACAATGTCTCCAAAGACTTCGACTGGGAACGCCCCGGCTTGGAGAAGCTCTGGGAGGTCACGGCCAAGTACGGCATCCCTTACTTCGCCAATTTCGTCAACTCCGACATGAGTCCGGACGACGCCCGCTCGATGTGCTGTCGCCTGCGCCTCGACACGCGCGAGCTGAACCGGCGCGGCGGCGGCCTGTTCGGCGCCAACCCTCAAACCGGCTCGATCGGCGTGGTCACGATCAACATGCCGCGGCTCGGCTACCTCGCGCAGACGGAGCAGGATTTCCTGGAGCGGCTCGACCGCCTGATGGCGATGGCCCGCAACAGCCTCGAGATCAAACGCAAAGTTTTGGAAAAATTCACCGAGCAGGATCTTTATCCCTACACCAAATTTTATCTGCGCCAAGTGTTCGAACGCTTCGGCTGCTACTGGCAAAACCACTTTTCGACCATCGGGCTGGTCGGCCTCAACGAGGCGTGCCTCAACCTCTTCGGCGAGGACATCGGCAGCGAGCGCGGCCGCGCCTTCGCCGTGACCGTGATGGATTTCATGCGCGCGCGCTTGGCCGACTATCAGGAACAGACCGGTAACTTCTACAATCTGGAGGCGACGCCGGCCGAGGGTACGACCTACCGCCTCGCCCGGCTCGACAAGAAGCTCTACCCCGCGATCCTCACGGCCGGCGGCGCGGGCGAGCCCTTCTACTCCAATTCGACCCAGCTTCCTGTCAACTACAGTGACGACATTCTGCATGTCCTCGACCTGCAGGACGAGATCCAGACCAAGTACACCGGCGGCACCGTGGTGCATGCCTTTGTCGGCGAGGCGGTCAGCGACCCGCAGGCCGTCAAGGCGTTCGTGCGCATGGTCTGCCAGAACTACCGGCTGCCGTACTTCACGCTGACGCCGACCTTCAGCATCTGCGAGGAGCACGGCTACCTGGCCGGCGAGGTCCACGCCTGCCCGCGCTGCGGAAGGCGCACCGAGGTCTATTCGCGCGTGGTGGGTTACATCCGGCCCATCCAGCAGTGGAACGAAGGCAAACAGAATGAGTTCCGCCAGCGCAAAACCTACCGGGTGGCCCAGGCTCCCGCCCGATGACGCTCGCCGGCTTTGTCCCGCTCAGCCTCTGCGACTACCCGGGGCGCGTCGCCTCGGTGCTCTTTACCCAGGGCTGCAACTTCCGTTGCCCCTGGTGCCACAACCCTCACCTTGTGCCTGCCGAGCCGCCCGACGGCACGGCGTCTTGCGATGCGGAAGCGGTGGCCGACGCGCTCGCGTCGCGCCGCACGCGCGTCGACAGCGTGGTGGTGACCGGCGGCGAGCCGACCCTGCACGCCGGGTTGCCGGCGCTTTTGCGCCGCCTCCGCGCGCTCGGCCTGCATATCAAACTCGACACCAACGGCTCGCGCCCGACGGTGCTGCGCGCCCTGTTCGCCGAACGCCTGCTCGATTATGTCGCGATGGATGTCAAAGCACCGTGGGCGCGTTACGCGGCGCTGACCGGCACGCCCGCCTGTGACATCGCGGCGCTGCGCGCCAGCGTCGCGCTGATCGCCGGCTCCGGCGTGGCGCATCAGTTCCGCACCACGCGCGTGGATCCGCTGCTGTCCGGGAGCGACTACGCGGCGATCCGCCTGCAGATCCCGGACGGCAGCCAGCACGTGTGGCAGGCCTTCCGGCCCGATGCGTGCCTGAACCCCGCGCTGTGCGCGGCGCGTTCAGGGAGTGATTCTGTACGGGTATGACAAGGAGGCACCATGAAATCTGTTTCACGCAGATCGTTTGTGCGGCAGTGCGCGGGCGGTGTCGCCGCCGCGCCGCTGCTGGACCTCGCCGCCGCAACCGGCTCCGCGCGGCGGCCCAATATCCTGTGTCTGGTCAGCGAGGACAACGGTCCGTTCCTGGGATGCTACGGCGATGCGCAGGCGCGCACGCCGCATCTCGACGCGCTGGCCGCCAAAGGCGTGGTCTTTGATCGCTGCTTCGCCATGCCGGTCTGTGCGCCGTCGCGCTTTACCCTGATCACCGGACTCTATCCGACCACCTGCGGGCCGGCCCACAACATGCGCGCCTCAGGCCGCATTCCGCCGTGGCTCAAGGGATTCCCCGCGTACCTGCGCGAGGCCGGTTATTATACCAGCAA
>MWEJ01000335.1 GCA_002071025.1 Verrucomicrobia bacterium ADurb.Bin070
GGTCAGGCGCAGGGTGTTGGGCACCGGCGGCGAGACGGGGTCGGTCAGCGAGAGCGTGAGGCTGCTGCCGTTGTATTTCTCGACGGCGTTGATCGCGTGCGTGACCTGCGGCTGCGTGCGGTCGAGCATGAAAGGCAGGTCCGCGGGGTGCGACCAGAGCGACTGCCCGTCGCGCGCGCGCACCAGCAAGTGGTGGATGCCGTCCGGGATCTTGGCGATGTCGGGTTCGATGACCTCGCCGTTTTTGGCGGGCAGCCAGGTGACCGCGGCGCGCTCCGCTTCGGGGCGGTTGTCGAAAGCGGCGGGGCCCTGCACGATCGCGTAGACCACTTCGGCGACGGTGTCGGGGTCGGCGTAGTCGGCCTTGAAGGCGAAGGGACGGTTGGGGCCGACGGCCGGGCCGCAGGCGACGTCGTCGATGCAGAGCGTGCTGTGCAGGCCGGTCTGATCGCTGCCGCCGCGCGAGGCGAAGCGCAGGGGCGCGGGCGGCACGGTGGTGCGCTGCGCGAGCGGGAGCTGGCCGCCGCTGTCCGTCGGGATGCCAGTCCACACGCGCCAGGTGTTGTCCATGGGTGCCGCCGCGCCACCGCCGAAACGCACGTGCGTGTTATAGACTTCCGAGAAGGTGAAAGCGGTGGAGCCGAAGGCCAGCGAGACAATCGCCATGGGATCGCCTTTGTAGCGGAACTGGATGAGGGGCGTGGCGACCGGATTGAACGACTTGACCAGCAGGCCGTCCAGGCGTCGGCCGTAGACGCCGGCGTTTTGGAATTTGAGGACGCCGCCGCGCAGGGGGTCGGTGGTGTCGATCGAGGCTCTGGCGGCGGTCTGGTAGGGGGCGGCGTCGCCGGGGCGCGCCTCGAAAGTCTCGATGCCGCCTTCGGGCAGGGTGAGGCTCAGCAGGACCGGCGGATGGTTGAGCCCTGCGGTCGCGCGCATCGGCACGACCTGCCGGAAGACGCGGCCGTCGGACAATTCGAGCGCCAGCGTCATGCGGTTGGGCTGGAGCGTCTCGAACGGCACGAGCACGCGGATGCGGGTGCCTTCCGTCGTGAAGGGGGCGGGCTGGGCATCGGCCAGGGCGCGTTTGGGCGGCAGCATGGGCGAGGGCCAGGGGTGGACCGGCGTGACCAGGATCGAGCCGGGGATCGCGGAGTCGGCTTCGGCGCGCAGGCCGAAGTTTGCCAGTTCCGGCACCGCCCATTCGATCACGGGCTTGCGCGGGTCGAGCGCGGCGGGCACCTCCACCATCTGCAGCTCGCCGGGGCGCAGGCTGGTGACGATCTGCGCGAGCGCGGCGATCTCGCCGCGCTTTTCGGGCGGGGCCGAAAGCTCGGGCGTCCCGCGGTGGATTTCACGGAAGGCGCGCACGGCGTACCAGGCGTGGGGCGGGTTGCCCTTTAGCCCCATCTGCACGTCGCTGGGCTGGAGGTTGCCGAAGCCTTCGAGCTGCACCGCCTGATTGGCGCGGATGACTTCGGAGGGGACCCAGATCTCGACCGGCGTCCAGACGAGGTTGGTGCCGTCCGAGGGGGGCAGATCGTCGAGCTTGCCGACGATCTGGCGCGGGCCGCGCGCCTCGTCGGTGCCCGAGAGCACATAGGTCCAGCCTTGGACCGGAGTAAAGCCGCCCTTGCCGTCCGCCTTGACCGTCGAAAACTCGAAGTTGACCAGGGCTTGCGGGTGGCGCGCGATCTCAAAACGCCAGCCCAGCAGCTTGTCGGGCTGGGCCGGAGGCAGGTCGCACCGCACCAGGAAGGTGCCCCCGCCGAGGATCGAGGTCACATGCATTTCAGGCCGGGCGGTGTCGAGGTTGCGGAAACGCACGCTGGGGTGGCTCACGGTGTCGAACGCCTGCCAGAATTCCGGAACGAGCGGCTGGACCACGCGACCGTTGACGCGCACGCCGGAGTCGGCGGGCGTCGGCGGCTCCGGCGCGGGCGGGACGCCGGCGGGAATCGTGTGAAAGGCGAAAGGCCGCGGGCGGATCGACTCGGCGGCGATCTTGATGCGTGCGACCATCATCGAGTTGCGGTAGGTCCAGATGCCGAGCGAGCCCTCCTGCAGCGGCTCGTGGTCTTCGACGTTAAACACCTCTTCGTTGTCGTAGACGTACTGCAGGCGCGTGCCGACGCGGCGGAGCTGCATGCCGTACCAAGCGCCGTGGATGTCGCGCCCCGCGGCCACCAGCGGCTGGTAGCCCTGCCGCGCCAGGCCGGCGCGCGAGCGGGGCACGAGGTATTTGGTGGAGATGTCCATCGCCTCGCCGTTGCGCAGCAGGCGCGAATAGAGCTGCGAGTGGTCGGGATCCCAGCCGGTGGCGATCGCTGTGTAGCCGTCGCCGGCGGAGTTGTCGCGGCTCATGACGGTGAGGTTGAGGTCGCCGGGGCGCTCATACCAGCCCATGCGCATGCCGGCGTAAAACTCGATGCTGAAATCGCCGCTGAAGACATATTTGGACCAGAGCGCGGCCAAGGAATCGGCGCTTTCACCGTTCATGTGCGACCAGGTCGGCTCGCAGAAGAAACGGTTGATGACCTCCCAGCGGCCGCCGTTCAGCGTCCAATTGAAGAGCGATTCGGTGAAGAGCGTGTCGAAGACGTTGTCGCGCTTCACCAGCGTGTGGCTGAGGTTCTCAAGCGTCATGCCGGCGATACGCATCTTGCGCCCGGACAGCGGTGCGGTGAGATGGGTTTTGGCCAGCAGGGTGTCGTCACCACCCAGCCAGATGACGTGGCCTTCGATGCCCAGCGTGAAGAGGCGCACCTGCTTCTTGTCGAAAGCGACCTCCGGCACCTGCCCGGTCGGAACGGTGAAGGCGGCGTTGGTGCCGGAGCCGGGGGTGAAGACGCTGATCAGATCCTCTTTGACGCTGACGCGGCAGGTGCCGTTGGAAGAGTCTTCGGGGATGCCGAGGTGCAGCTCCATACCGTTGACGACGGGGAGGCGGACCTTGACCGGGCCGGTGAGGTCACCCTTGAACCAGGTTAAGCCGTCCTTGAAGGTGACCCATTGTCCTTCGGGCGAGGCCCAGTGACGCATGTACGGGTCGTTGACGTACAGCGGGTTCTTCTCGAAACGCTCGCTCGGGCGGGTGTCTTTCGAGGCGACGCGCGGCGCCGTGAAGAAGAGGTCCGCTGCCGCGCTGGCGAAAACACCCTGCACGCCGCCGGGCCGCAGGGCAGGTCGGTCGAAGCAGACGAGTCGTCCGTCCGCATAGCCGCGCAGCTCGTGCGGGCGCAGCGCGTCCAGCGCGAGCGTTACGCGGTTGCTTGCGAAGGCGGCGGTGTGGCTGTCGAGCAGCACAGTGTTGGTCGGGGTGACCGCCTCCAGCAAGAACGTGCGCGCACCGTCGGCCTGGACGCAGGTCAGACGGTAGAGCGGGGAGCCGTCCTCGCCTCCGCCGGCCGTCAGGCCGCAGGTGAATGCGTCGGAAGTGGCGACAAAAAGCGATTCTTGGCGCAGCGGGCCGCCGGAGGGCTTGCCGTAGACCCACGTGTTCGTCGCGCCGGCGGCAGGCGGCATATAGAGCCAAGCGGTGGTGTGGCGCAGGAGCGATTGCACGCCGGGGGTCTGATGGCGCGTGGCGAAGGCCACATCCTCGGGCGTGTCGAAGCGCTGCTCCTCGTGCGACCAGGCCGCCACGTCGTCAAAGCGCGTGGTTTCACCGTCCGGCATGCTGGCGAAAAGCCCGAAGCGGCCGCCCGGCGGCAACGGCATCTTGCGGCGGATGACATCGATGTTGTCGGCCCGGCAGATCACGCGGTCGTCCATCACCTGCACTTCGAGCAACAGCCACTGGCCGGCCGGAAGTTCGGTCTGCACGGCCTCCAGCGCTTCGGCCGGCGCGTCGGCCGCCGCCGGCTGGCGCCACAGCTCAAGGACCAGGCGGTCGGTCGCGGGATCGGTCCGAGCCGTAAAGGCGAAGAACCCGCCGAACTCGCCGGCCAGAAAGACGAGGCCGTTGGTGCCGCTGTTGTGCTGCACCGCGGCCCGGTAAACGTAGCGGCTGTAGAACGGCTCGCCCGCC
>MWEJ01000336.1 GCA_002071025.1 Verrucomicrobia bacterium ADurb.Bin070
TACCTGATGAAACTTCTCCGGTCGGACGCCGGCCCCGCCTGCCATCTCAAAAAAAATTAGATGCGTCGGCCCTGGCACTCAAGAGGTAATCGGTTGGTGGCAGGGGTTCGCGAAGGTTCTGTGTTCCGGGTGAAAAGGGAAGCAGGCGAGTCGGGAGCGCGGGCGTCCTCGCTCGCAACAACGTTTCGTGTAAAAGGCTGGGCGCGTATTCATTGAGCGCCAGACCGCGCATCTGAATCGCACGCGACCTTTCTCGGTGCGGGCGGGGACGCCCGCGCTCCCAACTACGCTTCGCGCCAAACACGCACTGAACGCGCATCCCCCTGCCACCCACCGATTACACGCAAGAGAGCGCGCCAAAGATCGGCTGGAGGTGGCGCGCGTAGAGGTTTTCGGTGACGTGCTTGGCGACAACCGGCCGGCAGGCGCGCAGCGCATCCAGATACCGCGGACCCAACTCGGCGGCGATCTTGAAGGAGACATGCATGAATTGGCGGAAATCCGAGTTAAACTGAGTGTCGGCGGGGGCGTGCTTGAGCGTTGCGGCAAAGCGGCCCGCGCTCCAGCCCTCGACCTCGTCGAGCCGCGGCAAGCGCGCGCGCTGCACGTCGATCACCGTCGCATACGGTGCGCACAGCTCGTCGAAGCGCGTCAGTGCCAGCCGGTAGATCTCCTTGGCGACGGCGAGACCATCGCCGCCGGATTTTGCCAGGCCGATCAGTTCTTCCAGCCAGGTGGTGCCGGCGGTTTTGATGTGCACGCCGGCGCGGCGGCGGGCCAGCGTCCGCGCGATGGCGGGGTAGAGCGAGAATTTGTCGCTTCCGGAATGCACACTGAGCTTAAGCGAAGCGGGCAGTCCGAAACGCCGTACCGCTGCTCGCACTACGCAGACGTCGGCGTCGAATTCAGCCGCGAACACCTGTGGGTCGCCCACGTAGTCGACGCCTTTGTTGAAACGTCCGGTGAACTTCGGCGCGATCGTCTGCGCAGGGATGCCCTCGTCCGCCACGGCGGCGAGAATCACAAAGAGCATTTCGGGGGTCTGCGGCAACTCGGTTTCATCCATCGAGATCTCGGTCACGAAATCGTCTGACCCCTTGACTTCCGCGACGTGACGATAAAGCCGCCCGGCTTGGCGCACCGCAAAGAGCGTGGTGCGCAGGCATTCGGCCAGATGGTGGCGCGTCAACGTCAGCGGCTGGTCAAGCCCTTCGATCGTGTGGGTGCCGATGAGTGCTTCATGCTTTCCGATAAACGCGTAAATCTCGCTCTCGCTCAGCGTCTCGCCGATGAAGTCCGCGACATCCAGCGTGAAGAAGTCCGAGGCATCGATAAATGGATCAACGTTTTTCAGGGTGATGTGGTCGGCATCCACGAAATAAGGAGCAGCCCACGCGGCGCTGCGCACGGCCGCATCGGCCTCGTCGCGTACGCTTTTCGGTGTTGTGCCGATCAAGGTGTGTTCGCGGTTGGATTTATTCCAGACCGGCACCACGGTCACGCCTTCGTGCGCCGCGAGCTGGCGGAACGCTTCGAGCTGCGCCGTTCCCTGCTGGCCGAACCGGTCGCCGATGCCCATCGAGTAGGGGGCGAGTTGCTTCATGATGATTCTCCTTCTCCAAAGCGCGGCGCGCGCGAAGCGGCCGCATCGCAGCCGGGCGGCGCGAAAAGCGTGACGCGCGGGGTGTCGGGCAGGTCGTGCAGCCGTTCGCGGACTGTGCGCGTATCGCCCGGCAGGCGGGCCTCCGGACGCAGGTCGGCGAGCGGCTGCAGCACGAACCGGCGCGTCCCGGCGCGGGGGTGGGGCAGTGTCAGGTTGGGGTCCGTCGAACGGACATCCCCGAAGGTGATGATGTCGATGTCGAGGGTTCGCGGCAGATTGCGCTCGGTGCCCCGCGTCCGCCCCAGCCGGTGCTCAATGGTGTGGATGAGCTGTGAGAAAACCTGCGGGGACAGGTCGGTTTCTACGATGACGATCTGGTTGAGGTAGCGTTGCTGCGTGAAGGCGTCGGGGACTCCCACAGGGTCGGTTTCGTAGACCGGCGAGCAGGCCTGCATCGTGAGCGCGGTCTCGGCGGTGAGTGCCGCACGGGCACGCACCAGCCACGCCAGCCGATCGCCCTCGTTACTGCCGAGCGAGAGGACGGATTCACAGACCTGTGGGCGATGGCACACGTTTCTCACACGGATTCAAAACCGAGCACGTGCCGCATCGTGTAGATGCCGGGCGCGCGGCCCTGCAGCCAGAGGGCGGCGCGCAGCGCACCGGTCGCGAAGGCCTCGCGGCTGTTGGCGCGGTGCGTGAGTTCGATCCGTTCCTCGTCGGCCACGAACATGACGGTGTGGTCGCCGACCGTCGCGCCGCCGCGCAGGGCGTGGATGCCGATCTCGCCGCGCGGACGTTCGCCGGGCATGCCGTCGCGGCCGTAGCAGGCGACCGCCTTGAGGTCGACGCCGCGTCCTTCGGCCAGCGCCTCGGCGAGCCCAAGCGCGGTGCCGCTCGGCGCGTCTTTTTTGAGGCGGTGGTGCATTTCGACAATCTCGGCGTCATAGTCGGGACCGAGGATCGCGGCCGAACGGCGCACGAGCTCGAGCAGCAGGTTTACGCCCAGGCTCATGTTGGGCGCCCAGACGATCGGTATCTTGCCGGCAGCCGCGTAGACGCTCTGCTTCTCGGCGTCTGTCAGGCCGGTGGTGCCCAGCACGAAGGCCTGGCCGTTCTCAACCGCGTGCGAAAGATGGTCGATGACCGTGGTGTGAAAGGTGAAGTCGATCACGGCGTCGGCCTGTCCCGGCCATTGGTCGGTATAGCAGAGCGCGTCAGGGATGGCTTCGATGTTCAGCATGCCGCTGACCGCTTTCACGCGCGAGCCGACCGCCGGATGGCCCGGGCACTCGGTGGCCGCGACAATCGTGCAGCAGTCGAACTTGCTGGCACAGCGCAACAGGTTCTGGCCCATGCGGCCCGCCGCGCCTAGGATGGCAATTTTCATCAGGGTCGATTCCGTGATTGGGATTAAAGAAGGTTTAGGCTGCGCAGGGTGCGGCTTATCTGGTCGCGGACCGACTCCGCCGGCTCGCAGAGCGGCAGCCGGAACGTCGGTCCGACCCGGCTCATCAGCGCCAGCGCCGTCTTGACCGGGATCGGGTTGGTGTCGATGAACAGGTCACGGAACAGCGGATAGTAGACACGGTGCAACTCGCGCGCGCCGGCGAGGTCATTCGCGAGCGCGAGGCGGATCAGGGCCGCCATCTCTTTGGGGATCACGTTCGACGCCACGCTGATCACACCGCAGGCGCCGACGCTGATCATGGGCAGCGCCAGGCTGTCGTCGCCGGACAGCACCGGCAGCTCGCACGCGTTGCGGATGGCGCTGACGCGGTCCACGCTGCCGGCCGCCTCCTTGACGGCCGCGACGTTGGGATGTGACGCAAGCCGCACCACCACATCCAGCGGAATCTCCTTGCCGGCGCGGCCCGGCACGTTGTAGAGCACGACCGGCAGGCCCAATTCGGCGATCGACAGAAAGTGGCGGTAGAGGCCTTCGGCGTTGGGTTTGTTGTAATACGGCGTGACTTGCAGCGTGGCGTCGACGCCGGCGTTCAACACGGCGCGCGTCAGTTCGATCGCCTCGGCGGTCGAGTTGGCGCCGGTGCCTGCGATGATGACGGCCTTGCCGGCGGCGGCTTCGACGGTTGCCGTGATCACCTGGATGTGCTCGGCAAACTCAAGCGTCGGCGATTCGCCGGTGGTGCCGACAGGCACAAGGCCGGTCACACCATTTTCGATTTGCCAGCGCACCAATTCGCGCAGCGCGGTATAGTCGACGCTGCCGTCGGTGTTGAATGGGGTCACTAAAGCGGTGAATGTTCCAGTTAGCGTCATAACATCCTTAGATCGGTTAACGGTTCCAGTATGCGATATGAGGGCGGTGAGGTCAAGGGGGGAGGCGTTCGGGGGGCATGGGCGCATGGCAGTTCTGTTGAGGGTACCCTCTCGTAATCTTAATCGTAGAGGTGTCTTG
>MWEJ01000337.1 GCA_002071025.1 Verrucomicrobia bacterium ADurb.Bin070
CGGGTTCGGTGGCCGCTGACGTTGACCGTGAGGCCGTACACGTTCACAGCGAAGCGGTACCCGTTCACGTTCACGAGGATACGAATGGAATTCGAACCCAGAAAACGGGTGTCAATGTCCGTGAAAAGGTCTTCGTGTACGTGTACGTGAACGTGGACGGGAACGAGGGGGCCTTGCGGCTGCAAAGAAGCAGTCCGCGCGCAGCCGTGAACGCATGCTTGCGCGTGCGGAAACGGTTCGGTAAACTGAAACCCTTTTCTATCAGGAGACACAGGCATGTCGAAGACATACAAGATCGCGGTGATCCCGGGTGACGGGACGGGGCCGGAGGTGATCGGCGAGGGGTGCAAAGTGCTGGACGCGGCGGCAAAGCGGTTCGGCTTCAAGCTGGAGACGGTCTCGTATGACTTGGGCGGGACCCGCTATCTCAGGACGGGCGAGACGCTGACCGATGCGACGCTCGATGAGCTGCGCGGCTTCGATGCCATCTATCTCGGCGCGATCGGCCACACCGACATCAAGCCGGGCATTCTTGAAAAAGGCGTGTTGCTGAAATTGCGTTTCGAGCTGGACCAGTACATCAATCTGCGCCCGGTCAAGCTCTATCCCGGCGTGGAGTGTCCGCTTAAGGACAAAGGCCCGAAAGAGATCGACTACTGCGTGATCCGTGAAAACTCCGGCGGTCTCTACACCGGCATCGGCGGCCTCTCGCGCCAAGGCACCCGCGACGAGGTCGCGGTGCAGCAGATGATGTACACGTATGACCAGGTCGCACGCTGTCTGCGCTACGCCTTCGACTATGCCCGCAAGCACGGACGGAAGGCGCGCGGGATCGGTGAGCACAACACCTTGGCGCTGGTCGGCAAATCCAATGTCCTGACCTACATGTACGAGCTGTGGAACCGCGTTTTCGCCGAGATCGGTGCCGAGTATCCCGATGTCAAACGCGAGTACTACCATGTCGACGCGACCTGCCTCTACATGGTGGCATGTCCCGAGATGTTCGACGTGGTCGTGACCGAAAACATGTTCGGCGACATCATCACCGATCTCGCGGCGATCACGCAGGGCGGCCTCGGCGTGGCGGCCGGCGGCAACATCAATCCGCAGGGGGTCAGCATGTTCGAGCCGATCGGCGGCACCGCGCCCATGTGGACCGGCAAGAACGCGATCAATCCGATCGCCGCGATCGGTGCCGGCGCGATGATGCTGACCGCGCTGGGTGAGGAGGCGGCGGGCCTCGCAATCGAGGCGGCGATCGCGCAGACCACACCCGCGATGAAGAGCCAGATGGCCAACCAGATGGGCTTCACCACCACGCAGCTCGGCGACCGTATCGCGTCGCTGGTCGCAGGGTGAGGAGGTGGGCGTCGTCCGTGCGCGCCGCGCGGCCTTTGAGCAAAGGGGATTCATGCACGCGCTGCCGTTGCGACTGATACGCGAGATCCCGCCGCGCCTGCTGTGGCGATTCCTGGTCGGCGCGGGGCTGGGCAACCTGCGCGCGATCAACCGGTTTGAGCGCCGGCGTCGGCAAGGCGTTTATTTCCCGCCGTTTATCTTCACGAGCGTCACCCAGCGCTGTAACCTCACCTGCAAAGGGTGCTGGGCCACCGGCGTGCGGGAACCGGTTGACATGTCGCCCGAGCTGCTGCACGCGATCGTCACCGAGAGCCGCGCGCAGGGCTGCCGGTTCTTCGGCATCCTGGGCGGCGAGCCGCTGCTGCTGCCGTGGTTGCCTGATTTTTTCGACCGGCACCGTGACACCTACTTCCAGCTTTTTACCAACGGGCAGTTGCTTGACGGGCAGGTGGCCGCTCGGCTGCGGCGCGCCGGGAACGTGTCGCCGCTCATCAGCGTGGAGGGCGGAGCGGATGCGTATGCCGACCGGCGCGGCGACGGGCTCGCCTACGGGCGCGCTTTGGATGCGTTGGCGCGCTGCAGGGAACAGGGATTGGTGACGGGCGTCGCGACCAGCGTGTCGGCTTCCACCTTTGCGGATGTCGTGTCGGAGCGCTTCGTCGACGACATGGCCGCGCGCGGCGCGCACTATCTCTGGTACTACATCTACCGTCCCTCCGGTCCGGTCCCGGGATTCGAGGAGGCGCTCAGCGATGCGCAGGTGCGCGCGCTGCGCCGCTTTCTGCTGGAGCAGAGGGCGCGGTGCAAAAGCCTGGTGATCATTGATGCCTACTGGGATCATGACGGCAACGCGCTCTGTCCTGCGGCGACCGGAATCAGCCATCATATCAATGTGCATGGCGAGGTGGAGCCGTGTCCGCCGGTCCAGTGCGCCGACTGCCGGGTGGAGCCCGGGCGGGTGGCGGCGCGCGTCGCGGGGTCGCCGCTGCTCGCGGCGTTCCGCGCGGAGGTGCCGCGCCTCACGCGCGGCTGTGTGCTGATGGATCATCCGCGCGAATTGGCCGAGCTAGCCGGGCGCTGCGGCGCGCGGGACAGCAGCGGCCGCGGGACGTTTTTCCGCGAGCTGGCGGAGCGACCGGCGCTGCGCTGCCACGACCACGGCGGCGAGCCACTGCCAGAGCGCGCCTGGGCCTATCGGTTTGCCAAGAAGCACTGGTTTTTCGGTTTCGGCGCATACGGCTGACGGCCGCGCGCTGTTCAGGCCAGGCAGAGCAGGGCTACGCCGGCCAGGATCGCGGCGAGCGCCGCGCCCTTGCGGCACAGGTTACGTTCGCGGAAAATCAGTGCGCCGGCTGCAAACGACAGCGCGACATTCGAACGCCGGATCAGCGACAGCACCGAGATAGCCACGCCCTCCTGGCTGAGCGCGCTGAAATAGAACCAGTCGGCGGCCATCAGCAGCATGCCGACAACCGGTATTGTCCAGCGCCATTCAAAACGCGTGCGCTGCAGGCCGGCGACGCGCTGTGCGCACAGGGCCGCGCCCAGCAGCAGCGTCAGATCGATGGCGAACCAGAGCTGTAGGGTGTTGCGGTCGAGCCCGCAGGTGCGCAGCAGATACTTGTCGTAGAGGGCGGAGCCCGCGCCCAGCAAGGTGCCGGCAAAGGCACAGAAGATTCCGGTGTGGCGCGTGAAGCGGATGCCCTCCGCTTGGCCCGCCACCGAGAAGAGCCAGTAGCCTGCGAGGATGATCGCCATACCGAGCGCCTGCAGCGGAGTTGGGATCTCGTGGAACAGGAGCATCGCGCCGCCCAGGGTCCAGAGCGGGGCAGAAGCGCGGATGGGGGCGGCGATCGAGAGCGGCAGCGCCCGCATCGCATAGTAGACAAAAACCCAGGAGGCCGAGACGATCCCCGCTTTCGCGGCCACCAGCCAGAAGCCCGTGCGCGAAATGACGAGCGCGTCCCGCAGGTGACCGGCGGCCGCCAGCGCCAGCGCGAAAAAGACAGCGCCACAAGCCGTGGCCAGAACGAGCACGGGCATGACGGCGTTGGCGTGGACACTGTGCTTCTTGGCCGTGTCATAAACCGCCAACAACACGGCCGAGATCAGGATGAAGGGTATCCACATCTCAGGCGGATTCGAGGATCAGGTTGGCGTACTGGACCGTGTCGCCGGTTCGGATCAGACCGACCGCGTGCGGGACACGTTTTTTAAAGGTCACGTGCGGCTCGTAGTCGATGTGGATGCCGTCGAGCGCCTGACGGAAGCGCGCCTGGGTCTCCTCGGTGTTGTTCTTGAGGAACTCCTCCGCCATGGCCACACGCCCGATCACGAAGTTGGGTCGGATGGCGAGCAGCACATCCAACACGCTGGGAATGTTGTCGATCAGCGAGATGTCAACCGTTTCGATCATGGGCCAGAAGGGGAAGCCGCGGTCGGCGATCACGAGGGTGTTGGTGTGGCGCACGCGGCTGAGCAGGCTGTTCAGCGCGGGGTTGAGAATGCCGGTTTTGAGCATACAGGGCGCTCCTTTTTTGCGAACCAGTATAGCGGAACCCCGGAATGAGGGGAAGCCCGACGCTTCGGCATTGAATGCCGGGCATAAAGATGCGACAATCGCCTTGTGGTTTTCTTGAAAAAAAAGGTGAGC
>MWEJ01000338.1 GCA_002071025.1 Verrucomicrobia bacterium ADurb.Bin070
GTCACGTCCGCGTCCGGCGAGAGCGAGCAGGCGATGTGCAGTTCCAGCAGTTCGGCCTGAAGCTCGGTCAGCGGCTGGGCCTTGCCGGTTGCGGCTTCGAAAGGCCCAAACGCAGCCGTTCGCTCGCGCAGCGCGGCCACTTCGGCAACAGGACGGCGCGTCAGTCTTACTCCCGCCGACGTATGCGCAAGTCCCAGCTCTTGGGGAAGCCCCATGCATTGGTTGAAGGACATGCCGGGCGACGGGGCGCGCAGCCACGGGATCAGGATGCGGCGTCCTCCCGGTGCGTTGTCGAAGGTTTGCGCGGCGTAATAAATAGAGCCCCAGTGACCGCGCAGCCGTTCGGCCGCAGGCTTGAAGACGGTGCCGTCGAAAGCGCCCACGGCATACTGGGCGTCAGCGCCAAAGAGCACCCATTGTCGGTCGGGTGAACCCGCCACGGCGAGCTCGAAGAGGTCCGGGCACTCATACAGATAATGGCCCCCGCCTGTGTCGCCCCCGACGGTCGAGAGCCGGGTCCACTCCCGCAGGTTGGACGAAGCCAAAAGTTCGATCGTGTGGCGTTTCCCCGTGTACCCCACGTACAGCGCCATGACCCACCGCCGCGTCGGTGCGTGCCAGAAGACCTTGGGGTCGCGGTTGCCTCCCGTGATGTTCTTGACGACGGGGTTACCCGCGTATTTCGTGAAGGTGCGGCCGTCGAGGCTGTGGGCGATGCACTGCGAGGCCGGGTTGCCCGCCGCCGTGTAGATCAGCACCAGCGGCGCCTTGCCGTCCTTGCCGAACCCGCTCGTGTTGGCGTGGTCCACCACCGCGCTGCCGCTGTACATCGGCCCCAGCTCATCGGGGTAGAGCGCTTCGCCCACCTCCGTCCAGTGCACCAGATCCTTGCTGACCGCATGCCCCCAGTGCATGTTGCCCCAGTTCACCCCGTACGGGTTGTGCTGGAAAAACAGGTGGTACTCGCCGTTATAAAAAACCAGCCCGTTCGGGTCGTTGTTCCAGCCGCGCGCCGGCGAAAAATGAATCCGCGGCCGCAGGGCTTCGCCGTAAAGGCCCGCTTTCGGGAAGGCCTCGTCGGCGAACCGGACATTTTCCAAGCCCTTTGACGCCGCCGGCAATTTGTTGGCCCACAGCGTCAGCCGCCGGCCTTGCCAAGCGCCCGCATCGAACGGCGCCCACCAGTCTGGCTCGCCCTCGGCCAGCTCGATATCGAAGAAGCGCAGGACCTCCGCTCCGGACCTTACCTCCATCTTGCACGTCTTCGCGCCGTTCTTGACCGGCAGGAGCATCCATCGCTTGTCGGCCGTCACCTCGCGCGTCACCTGGATACGCGGCGGCGGCGGCGCGTCACACGCCACGATCTGGTCGATGTTGATGTGCCCCCAGCCGCCGGTGGCGAGATCCACGATCTGGATGCGCGCGGTGCGTCCGGCCAGATCCGTCACGTCCCAGCCTGCCGGTTCAAGCGCTTCACTGCCGCCGGGCTTGAGGTTCGGGCCGGTGGCTGTACGGACCGTCTCGCCGTCCACGATCAGGTTGATGCAGGTTTTGCGAGGCCATCCGCCGCCGCCGATCAGGAAGGAGAAATGCCTCCTCTCGATCACGAAGGGCGGCGAGGTCAGCAGCCCGGTCGCGCCGTCGCCGCCGTTGAACGAGTTGGCGAGGCCCTTGCCGTCGAATCCCGACACGGGCATCTGCCCGGGCAGCGTGCCTCGGGCCGGCGCTTTGCCGAAAGCCGAGCCCTCCGCCCACCAGGCGCCGTAATCCGCCCCTTCGAAATCCGCCAACACAATGTCCGGACGCGGGGCGGCGCAGAGCGCGCATGCGAGTAACGCCGAGGCCGCGCAAAACCCTGCGCGCAACTCCGGAACAGCCGATTTACTTCTGGGTGATTTCTGTCTCATAAATGCCTTTCTTTCCCCAGATATCTGAGCGCGTGTCCGTCAAGCGTCACGCCCTGCGTCGCGGCGGCTTTTTGCATGAGGTGGCGGAGGGGCGGAAGGACACGATGAACATGCGTTTCCGGTGACAGCCGAGCCGAAAGTTACAGAACAGCGGCCAGCGTTTTGTCGGACGTCTCGGCGAGACGTCTCTGCCGAGCACGCCTATCCGCGGACGGGGCCGTCCGCGCCCCCGGCCTTGCGCCGCTTCTTCCCTCTTCCTTCTTCTTCCCTATCACTTATTACTTATCACTTCCCCCGTGCCCTCACACGGCCGAGGCGACGATGCGGTTGCGCTCGTCGAGCCGCACGACCCTGGGGTGATGGCCGGTGCGCTCGGACTCGTCAAGCTGGCACCAGATCATCACGATCAGGCGGTCGCCGACCGCGCCTTTGTAAGCGGCCGCGCCGTTCAGGCACGCCACGCCGCTGCCGCGCGGCCCCTTGATCGCGTAGGTCTCGAAACGCTTGCCGTTGTCCAGATTCGCCACCAGCAGCTTTTCGTAGTTCAGGATGCCGACGGCGTCCATCAGATCCTCATCGATCGTCAGGCTGCCCTCGTATTCCTTATCGGCCTGCGTGACGCGCAGATGGTGCAGTTTGGCTTTGAGTAGGGTGCAGAGCATACGAGTCCTTTGGAAACGCGGCCAAAGCATACGGAGAAGCCGCCCAAGATGCAAGGCTTCTTAGTCGATTGTTGCAAAACGCGCGGCAACCCCGTATCTTATGGACATTGCTTATAACGGTTTTTCAGGAGGAGCGTATGGCGTTGAATCTGGTGAGGGAGGTCGATGGACGCGTGGCGGTGCGCCACGTGCTGATGAGCGTGTCGGACAAGAGCGGACTGGAGGCGTTCGTGCCCGGACTGATCGCTGCCTGCCCGGAGGTGAAGATCTTCTCGACCGGCGGCACCTACACCGCCGTGCAGCAGCTTCTCGGCCCCGAACGCTCCGGCCGGCACCTGGTGGCGGTCTCGGACTACACCGGACAGCCGGAGATGCAGGGCGGCCTGGTCAAAACGCTGGATTTCAAGATTTACCTGGGCCTGCTCAGCGAAACCTACAACGCGGACCACCAGCGTGATCTGGCCCGCACCTCAGCGGTCGCGATCGACATGGTCGTGGTGAACCTCTACCCCTTCCAGAAGACCGTCGCGCGCGAGGGCGTGACCCCGGAGGAGGCGCGCACGAACATCGACATCGGCGGCCCCTGCATGGTGCGCGCCTCAGCCAAGAACTACCTGCGCGTGGCCTCGGTGACCGATCCCGCGGATTACGACGCGCTGCTCGCCGAGCTGTCCGCCAACGGCGGTACGCTGGGCTTTGCCACGCGCCTCGCCCTGATGAAAAAAGCCTTCGCCCACACCGCGCAGTATGACACCGCGATCGCCGCCTTTTTCGCCGGCGTCACGGAAGACCGCGGACGAAGTACGTATGAGGTGCACGGCCAGTCATGATCGACCTGCACATCCACTCCACGAACTCGGACGGCTCCGAGCCTCCCGAACGCCTGGTTGAGCTCGGACGGCAGGCCGGCTTGCGCGCGATGGCCCTGACCGACCACGATACGATGGACGGCGTTGAGGATTTTTTGGCCGCCTGCCGCGCGTGCGGCATGACCGGCATCGCCGGCGTTGAAATCAGCGCGGCCATCGATGAGGGCCCCGGCACGCTGCACATCCTCGGTTATGGGCTGGACCCGCACCACCCGCTGGTGCAGGAGAGCCTCGGGCGCGTGCTCGAAGGGCGCGCCTGGCGCAACGAGCAGATCCTCGAAAAGCTCAACGAGCTGGGCCTGGAGCTGGACTGGGCCGAGGTTCAGGCCTGCGCCGGCGAGGACATCGTTGGACGCCCCCACATCGCGCAGGCGCTGATCGACCGCGATTATGTCTCGGCCATGGATGAGGCGTTTGACAAGTATCTCGCCAAGGGGCGCCCCGCCTATGTCGACCGCTACCGCCTCTATCCTGAAGAGGGCATCCGCATGATCCGCGAGGCCGGCGGCGTCGCCGTCATCGCGCACCCCTTCTCGTGGGAGACCGAT
>MWEJ01000339.1 GCA_002071025.1 Verrucomicrobia bacterium ADurb.Bin070
CAACGATATTTTTCTGTCGTGCAGAATGGCCCGGCGTTTCGATACCGTGCGCGTGCGCGTCAAAAATGAAGGGGCTGCCTTCGAACTGGCGGTGAAGACGCGCGACGCCCGCAACGCCGAATGGACCGCGCGGCGCGTGCCGCTTGCGGCGGCGGGCGACTGGCAATGGATTGAATTCCCGTGGCCGGAATGGCGGGTTGCGCCGTGGTCGAAGGATGCCGACGGGACGCTCGATTTCCCGCTCGCCTCATTGGCGCTGATCGCGTTCGACCTTAAAGCGGGGCAGACCTATGCGCTGCGCGTCGCGGCGGTCGAGACGGTCAGTCCTGACCGGCCGCTCGCCCGCGTCTTTGGTTTTCAAATCCCGCCTAAAGTCAAAGCCGGCGAACCGTTCGATGTGGCGTTCGCCTTTACGCTCGACCGGCCGGTTTCCGAAGCGGAGGCGTGTCTCGTCTTCCGTCGCGGCGCGCAGGAGCTGGGCCGTGTGCCGCTCACGTTGCCGCGCGCGCTGGAACAGGTCGCGGCCGGTGAGACGGTGCGGGTGGCGGCGTCCGCCCGCGCGCCGCTGTATGCGGCCGGCGGCGAGCAGGCCGTGGCCCTGCGCCTGGGCGATGCCCGGATTTGCCTGGACGACGGATGCGCGGCCGATGATGCGGTCGCGGCCGTGACAGTGGTGCCGCGCCGTCCGTCGCGCAGCACGGCGCAGGTCAAGCCGCACAACGGCGTGCCCGCGCTCTTCATCAACGGTAAACCGCACAGCGGCATGGCGTGGGCGACCTATCGTCCGACCTCCGCCGTGTTCCGCGATTTCACCCGCGCGGGCATCACGCTCTACACGTTCGCAGCCACGCCGACCGAGTCCGGCTACGGGTTGGCGCGCACCGCGTGGACCGCGCCTGACACCTATGACTTCTCGCAGCTTGACGAGCGTGCCATGCTGCTGCTGGCCGAAAATCCGGACGCCTATTTCTTTCCGCGCCTCTACCTGCATGCGCCGCCGTGGTGGAGCGAGCGGCATCCCGACGACATCGTGCTGATGGATCCCGGCGATGGACGTTACGTGCCGTTCATCCATGCCGGGGGCAAGCCCGCGCCGAGCTGGGCTTCGGAGGCATGGCGGCGCGACACCATCGAGGGCCTGCGCCGTCTGATTGAGCATGTCGAGGCCTCGCCTTATGCCGACCGCGTGATCGGATATCATCTTGCGTCCGGCACAACCGAAGAGTGGATGATGTGGGGCGGCAACGAGCAGCAGTGGGTGGATTTCTCGCCGGCCAACACTCGGCGTTTCCGTGACTGGCTGCGCGCGAAATACCGGAATGACGCCGCCTTGCGCGCCGCTTGGCAAAACCCCTCGGCTACGTTTGACACCGTGACCATTCCGTCCCGCGCACAGCGGCTGCATACTGAAATCGGGTCGTTCAGAGATCCGTCTAAAGAGCAGGCTGTGATCGATTTCTATCTGTACAACTCCGATCTGGTGGCGGATACCGTCTGTACCTTCGCGCAAGCGGTGAAGGGGTTTACCCGCAATAAAAAAATAGTGGGGGCTTTCTACGGCTATCTCTTGCAGCTCTGCGGCGAGCAGCGGCAGCAGAACGCCGGACATCTGGCGCTGGCGAAGGTGCTGGCGTCGCGCGACATCGACTTCCTGACCAGTCCGACCAGTTACGCCTTCCGGCAGCTCGGCGGCGAGGGGACCAGCCATTTCATGTCGCTGCTCGGCAGCGTCACGCTGAGCGGCAAACTCTGGTTCGATGAGAATGACATCCGCACGTCGATGGCGCCCGGCGCGATCGGAACGTGGGGCAAGCCGGCTGATGTGGCGGGCGATATCGTGCAGCAAGAGAAAGAGCTGGCGAATGTGATGGTCAACGGTACGGCTCAGTGGTGGTTTGATGTCGGCAGCAACGTGTACGATGACCCGGCGCTGATGGACCGCATCGCGCGTCTGGCGCGCAATGCGTCCGAGGTCCAGGCGCTCGACCGCACGCCGGTGGACGAGGTGGCGATGGTCGTGGACGAGCGCAGCCTCTGCTGGATGCGGGTCGGCGACAAAACGCTGGGCGCTCCGCTGCTGGTCGGCCAACTTCCTGCGCTGTCGCGGATCGGCGCACCGGTCGGTCATTATCTCGCGTCCGACCTGCCGCGGCTGCGTGACCGCAAGGTGTTTTTCATCATGACCAGCTTCGCGCCGACCGAGCAGGACCGGCGCATGATCGATGCGTTGAAACGGGACGGGCACGTGCTGGTTTTTGTGGCGGCGCCGGGACTTTACCGCGAGGGACAGCTCGATGAGTCCGGCATGGAGGCGCTGACCGGCATCCGGTTGCGGCTTGACCGCGCGGCGGTGCCGTCTGCCGTGAATGTGACGGGCGGCCACCCGTGGACGAAAGATTTGGCCGGGACCACGTATGGGCCGGGCCGGCCGAATGCGCCGGTCTGCTACGCGGACGACGCCGGCGCGCAGGTGTTGGGCAGGTTGCCGGACGGGCGCCCCGGGCTGGTCGTCAAGGCCGATGAGGGATGGACGTCGGTGTTTTCAGCCGCGCCGCTGCTGCCGGCGCGTCTGATGCGCGCCATCGTCGAATCGGCCGGCGTGCACACCTATATTGAGACCGAAGATGTGGTGTGGGCCAACCGGCAGATGGTCGCGGTGAGCGTCAAGGCGGCCGGCCGTCGGAAGGTGCGACTCCCGCATGCCGGGCGCGTGCGCGATCTTTACACCGGCGAATGCGTGGCGCGGGGCGCGTCCGAATTAGAGGCGGCGTTCGCCGAGCGTGCGACGCGCGTGTTTGTCATCGAGCCGTGACCTGAAAAACTTTTATACTAAGAATCGGCCGCTTCCGGGTATATTCTTACAGATATGGGAAGCGACGATCAATCAGCCGGGCCTGCGGGCGCGCCGCTGGACACGGTGCTGCATGTGCAGACGCTCTTTGTGCAGCACATGCCGCGCATTCGGGCGTTTGTGCTTTCCCTGATGCCGGATTTCGCTCTGGCGGACGACATCCTTCAGGATGTGTTTTTGACCGTGACCGCCAAGGCCGCGGATTTCCGGCGCGACACCAACTTCCTCGCGTGGGCCTTCACCATCGCGCGCTTCCGCGTGCTCAAAAGCATGAACCGGATGGACAAGGCGTTCCTGCCGCTTTCCGCAGAGGTGATGGAGTGTCTGGCGGCTGAGGCTCCGGATGTCGGCGCGGAACAGGACCGCCGCATCGCCTACTTGGAACAGTGCCTGAAAAAGTTGGCGCCCCAGGCGCGGCGGGTGATCGACCTGCGCTATTACGGAGCGCTGAAACCGGCGGCGATCGCCGAGCGGCTGGGCCTCAGTGTCAACGGCGTGTCGGTGCTGCTCTCCCGTTCGCGCACGGTGCTGCGGGAGTGCGTGGAACGTCAGATGCAGATGCAACGGGAATGATTGTCTTGCCGGAACAACACACACAGGATTTGATCGACGCCTGGTACGATGGCACGCTGATGCCGGAGGAGCGGGCTGAACTGGAGGGCATTCTGCTGTCCTCGGCGTCGGCGCGCGCGCGTTTCTGGGCGACGGCAAGGATTCATGCGCTGCTTCGCACGGAGGCAGAGGGCCGTTCAGTATCGAGCGTGGCGCGGAGAAAGGGCGGGGGCCGTCAGCGCGTTGCGGAGGCCGCGGCGAATCCGGTTCGCCGGGCAACGCCGCGCGCCAGAGGCGGCTGGCTGAGGGCTGCCGCCGCCGTGCTGGCGCTCGGAGCGGGGATGCTGCTGTGGAAGGCTCCCGGCATCAGGCCTCAGCCTTCCGGCATGCAGGCTCCGGACGCCGCCTGTCCTGTCCGACTGATGCGGCAGTCGGGTGCCGCAGGCTTGGAGCTGCCGGCCGCACTGCCCGGTTCCGTACGCCTGGAGGCCGGCGAAGCCACGGTGCGTCTCGCCTCCGGTGTCGAGCTGTCCCTGCTGGGGCCGCTCGACATGGAGGTGTGCGATGCGATGCAGGTGCGGC
>MWEJ01000340.1 GCA_002071025.1 Verrucomicrobia bacterium ADurb.Bin070
GTTGAACGGGTCGGTGCCCGCCGCGCACTCTTCGGCGTGGGTCAGGCCGTCATGGTCAGGGTCGGCTGCGGGGTCGTCTTGGATGAAAGGATTGAGCCCGTATTTGATTTCCCAGCCGTCATCGAGCGTGTCGCCGTCCGTGTCGATAAGATCGGACCGTGTCCCGTACATCCAGTTCTCGCAGGCGTCAGTCAGCCCGTCGCCGTCGGTGTCGGCGAGGTCGGCGAGCCGGAAGAAACCGGAATCCGTCACCCAGACGCCGTTGGTGCAGACGATGTTCGTGACCATGACGCCCGGATCATAGGCGGACGGGACGATGTTCGTCACGCAGGCGGCGGGCGGGGCCTCCGGCGGGGGCGGAAGTTCGGAACGAGGGATGGCGACGTCGACCGCGCCCGCCGCAGGATCGACCGCGACCCGCCACTGGTTCGTCCAAGCAGGCGGAATCAGGGTGCGGGTGAAGAAGATGTCCAACGCGTCGCCCGCGATGGACGTGCCAGTCGGCCAAGCTGCGGAAAGCGCGACGCCGTTCGTGTCGGCCGCGAAACCCGTCACGGCCAGGCCGGTCAGCGGGGCAGACATCGACATCGGCATCAACATGGAGTTTGAGGCCAGCGACTGCGTAGCGCTGCCTGCGGAGCGGTAAGCGTCGAGATCTTCCCGGAGGATGAAGGTGAACGCAAGTTCGACGTGGGATGGCAGGAAGTACTGCCGTGTGGACAGCCAGGCAGAACGGTACAACGCGTCTGCCGACACCTTCACACGGGTTTGCTTTTCGCTCAGCGTCTGCAGCACCTGGTCGGTGCTGAAAAAGTCGGCGGCTTTGCAGTCGGGGCTGTGAAGCCGGGCGATCCAGTCCGCGGACCAGATGTTGGCGTCGGCGGCGATCGACCAGAAGGCCGCGCCGTCCGCGTTGTAGAACAGGATGTCGCCGCTGGCATCGTCCGCGCGCAGCGTCGCGCGCCACGCCTCAACGCCGTTGATTTCATCAGGCACAAGCCCTTTGAAAAAATCGACCGGGAACCCCACGCTCTTGTCATCCAGCGGGATGACGCCGCCGCTCAGCCGGACTTGCCGCTCCGGATCTGGCATCAGCATGCCCGCGCCTTTCGCCTGTTCCTTCTCCAGCCGCAGCGCCATCTCCAGCGGCGTCGCCGGTGCCCGCCGCGCCTTCGCGGCAAGGACGAGCCCGGCGTTGGCCGTATCCTGCGCCGAGGTGTGCACCGCTGTCAGAGAAAGCGCCGTCGCACATACAGTCGCCGAAAACAAACGTGAACATCCACTCACCTCTTGCCCCCGCTTTCACTCTACCGCCACTGCCACAAACAATTGCGCCAAGGCCGATCACACGCCGACAAGGTTCAGCCGATCTTGAGGCGACCGGTGCGTATAAATTTATAAAATATCGCGTTTTTGCCACCCGCGTAAACAAGAAAAAGACAAGGCTTTGCTTATCGCGAAGTTCTGGCGGTGCTTGAGCACGAGGACGGGAATTGCTAACCTAACTCCCAACGGATCTGATATCTTGCCAGACTGATCACCAACTGCCGTTTCGCGGTCTGCATGCAAGTGGTCCGAGGCCGGTTGCCGAGGGATGGGGGTTCAAGATGCTCAGCAAGTGAGGCGTGGAAATTGGTTGTCAGACAAACAGCTTTCGATCTGCTTGAAGAGTGCCCCGTCACCTGTTCTGAACGGGTGGGCGCCGCCATCGAGTCTCTTGCCGACAGCGGCGGCAAGGAGGAACGCGGAGCTATCTTCACGCGTCAAACGGTGGTCGGCTTCATCCTCGATCTTGCCGGTTACACGGCTGACCGCCCTCTCCATATGATGCGCCTCTTGGAACCCTCCTTCGGCGGCGGCGATTTTCTGTTGCCGATCATCGGCCGGCTTCTTGCCGCTTGGCGCGCCGTAGGCGCGGTGGGGTCTGCGCTGGAAGCCTTGGGGGATGCGATCTTCGCCGTCGAACTGCACCGCAACACCTATCGGACGACGCGCGCAGCGGTGGTCTCGTTTCTCCAAGGCGAGGGGGTTGCAACGGATGCGGCCCAAGGCCTTGCGGCCCGATGGATGTATCAGGGCGATTTCCTGATGGCTCCGATCAAGGGGCGCTTCGACTTCGTGGTCGGCAACCCGCCCTATGTGCGGCAGGAGCTGATACCCGCGCCCTTGCTGGCCGCATACCGCCGCCGCTATGAGACGATGTATGACCGGGCCGACCTCTATGTCCCGTTTATCGAACGTTCGCTCAACCTTCTCGCTGAGGGCGGCCATTTGGGATTCATCTGCGCCGACCGCTGGATGAAGAACCGCTACGGCGGGCCGCTCCGCAGCTTGGTCGCCGAGCGGTTCCATCTGAAGTTCTACGTGGACATGGTCGACACACCGGCCTTCCACTCCGATGTGATTGCCTATCCCGCCATTACGATCATCAGCCGCGAGGCCCCGGGCCCGACCCGCATCGCGTATCGGCCGGCCGCCACTGTGCCCTGAAGTCGCCGGCGAACTGGTACCGCACGATCGACAGGATCACTCCCGCGCTGGCCAAGCGGCAGAAGCTCCTGATTCCGGACATCAAAGGCGACGCACACATCGTGTTTGAGGAAGGGCAGCTTTATCCGCACCACAACCTGTACTACGTCACGTCGGCCGAATGGGACTTGCGTGCGCTGCAGGCCGTCTTGCTTTCGTCGCTGACGCGGCTCTTTGTGTCCACCTATTCGACGAAGATGCACGGGGGCTTCCTCCGGTTCCAGGCGCAGTACCTGCGGCGCATCCGCATTCCCCGGTGGGACGACGTGCCGGCCGCGCTGCGCGAGGAACTGGCCGACGCCGCCACGCGGAGAGACTTACGCGCCTGCAACCGGGCCGTGTTCAAATTGTACGGGCTGAACCGTGAAGAGCGCTCGACGCTGGAAGGGGACGGGGAGTAAATGGCACTCGATCTGGTCGACTACGAGAATAAGGCCCGCAAGGCCGTCAAAGGCGCATCCTACCTCAAGCGGTACGACCTGCTGTGCCAGAAGCTCGTGCAAGAGCAGCTTTACACCACGGCGGCCGTCATCACCGCCGAGCGCGGTGCCGCCAAGACCGGCGATTTCGCCGAGCTTTCTCCGATGACCGGGCTGCGAACTTTCGTCACTGCGCTTGCGGGGCATGTGGCGGCGGAGGCCGCAAGACTCGCATAAATGCGAAGAGATGCGCGGTCGCATGTAGCGGGCCAGCCCTTCAAAAGAGGGGCTGGCCCGTTGCGCGTCATGAATTCGTGTCAGAGCCGCGCCTACTTGGAAACGGGCACTGCGCACGAACCGTCAGCACAGGCGGAGCCGGATGCGGGTGTGAACGAGGCCGTCGCCTACCTGTATCTGAACGGCGAGATGCGGCGCGTCGGCACCTACGGTTCCACGAGCAGCCCGGCCGCACACAAGAATGATACATTCTTCTCGGGCACCGGCGTGCTGACCGTGTTGTATGACAAGTCTGGAACGCTCATCAAGGTGAGGTAAGCCGGATACCCGCCCCGATCCCGTCACGCTTTTCGCGGCGCGAGTAAGTACTATAGCCTGACAGCCTTTCCCGCGGACGGGGCCGTCCGCGCCCCCAGTCTTGTGCATGTCTTCGTTAGAAACGCGCGACAGCGGCCCGCCTCTCTGCGGCGGTCTCGGCGAGACCGCCCTACCGGCTGCACGACCACATCGGTCGAGAGGCGGATGGTGGAAGGAAGGGAGAAGGGAGATAAGGATGAGGGAGGGAGGGAGGGAACGCTCAACGTTCAACGTTCAACGTTCAACCAGAAACCTTGAAACCTGGAACCAGAAACCCCAACTGTCAGTGAAACGGATGCGCCCCCCGACTGCCTTTCGCCCCGGAATCCATTGGACGAGCTGTCGCGGGGCGGTGTAGACTGTCCTTCTATGAAACACACGCTCATCGTCGGGTTGGCGCTCTGCGCGGCGGGCTCGTTCGCCGCGAACC
>MWEJ01000341.1 GCA_002071025.1 Verrucomicrobia bacterium ADurb.Bin070
CGAAGGGAGACAGATATGACCAGCCTATATGTCCGTAGTTCATGCGCAGCCGCCCTCTTGTGCTTGACGGTTGTGCGCGGCGTCTCGGCCGTAAACGCCACGTGGATCGGCGGTGCCGCAGGATCGTGGGCAGACGCCGCCAACTGGTCGGAGGGCGTGCCACAAACCGCTGCCGACACGGCGACCCTCAACACCGCGGCGACCGTCACGATCCCGACGAGCCTCACGCTGAAAACGCTCTTCGTCAACGCCCCGGCCACGGTCACGGTCGCCTCAGGCGCGACGCTCGCCCTCTCGAACGGCGGCGGCGACATCTTGACCGCCAGCACCGACTTCACCCTCGGCGGCGACGGCGATGTCACGGTTTCGCGCAACGGCACGTCCACCACGGACTTCGCCAACATCAAGCCTGCGGCAGGCACCACCCTCACGATCGCCGCCCGCGTCACCGGCACAGCCGGCGCCGGCATCGAGTTGAACGCGACAGGCACCCTGCTTCTGACAAATCCTGGCAACACCTTCACGGGCACGGCCCGTATCTCGACGGGCAACGGCACCCTCGCTTTCGCCGACCCCGCCGCGTTGGGCGTGACGGCCGTGCGGTCCGACGGCAACCCGTCCAAGTTCGTCTACACCGGCGCCTCTCCGGCCACGCTGACGCTCCCCGTCCAACTCGGTGCCGGCAGCACATCGTTCGAAAACGCCAGCGGCGGCCCCTTGACGTTCAGCGGCGCCATCGCCCCCATTTCTTCCGGCACCAAAACGCTGACCTTCACCGGGACGCAGACCAACATCCTCAGCGGCACGCTCTCCAACGGCGCCGGCATCCTGAATGTCGCGGCGGGCACCGGCATGCTGCTCTTCACCGGCACGGCCACCGACAGCGCCTTTACGGTCAACAGCGGCGGCACGCTGGCTGTCGGCCCCGGCGCGGTCTTCAACACCCTTTTGCTCACCTGTCAGGCCGGCGGCACCCTGGCGTTCAACCCGGCGGCCGCAGACGGCTTTGCCGTCACCCTGCCGCTGACCAACGCGCTCAACGGCGCCGGCGTACGCTGGTCGATCCCGAACGCGCCCACCGCTTCGACCGTCACCGTGCCGACGCTCGTGCGCGCCGCCGGCGCCACCCTGGACATCGCGGCCCCGGCGCTGGGTTCCCCGTCCAACCGGCTCGTGATCCAGAACATGACGCCTGGCCCGATGCCCGCCTGGTTCACTGTCAACGGCCAGCCCGCCCTGTATGACGCCACACTGGGCGTACTGGCCGCAAGCGCATCCGGCCCGACGGTCTCCCTGACGGCGCTCGGGCCCTCGGTGATCCCTGACGACGCGACCGCCGCCGCCGTCATCGACGCCGCCGGCTCGGCGGGCGGCATCACGCTCGCCGCCGACCCCACACACCTCTTCTCGCTCACGCAACAGCATGCGGCCGACCCTGCGGCCGTCGACCTCGGCGGCCAAACCCTCGCCGCCTCGCTCGTCTCCGTCGTGACCGCCGGCAACAGCCTGATGCTCGCCAACGGCACGCTGAACGCGCCCTCCGCCCAGACGCCGCCCGGCGGCGCCGCCGCGCTGCCCGCGCTGCCGGCCGCCCCGCTCGCTTGGTACGACCTCGCGGACGCCGCGACCGTCACCACCAACACCGACGGCCGCATCGCACTGCTGGCCAACAAAGGCTCGCGCGGCAGCGCACTGGACGCCGTCGTGCCCGGCGACCGCATCGGACCGCGTTATGTCCCGGGGGCAGTCAACGGGCTCGGCGTCGCCCGGGCCGACGGCATCGTTCCGCCGCAGGGCCTTGCCTCGCTAGGCAACGTCGGCATCGCCGACAAGGCCCCGCGCACCACCTTCCTGGTCGTGGCGCGCCACCACGTCTCGCAGAACAATTTTTACGCGCTCTTTCTCGGCTCCGACGCCGGCAACAATCAGGACTTCTGCATCTGCGAACGTCCGACCGCCACCTCGTTCTCCACGAAAGCCAATGACCTCGACATCACCGTGCCCTCGCCCGCCGGGCAAAACGTGCTGACCTTTATCTCGGGCATCAATGACACGCCGGACGCCGGTGCTGGCTATCGGAACGGCACGCTGCTCGGCACCAAGACCTTCGCCTTCGCGACGGTCAACGCCCCCATCCGCCTGCTGCACCGCCCGAACACTGCGGCCAACTTCTCCGGCCCCGGCGACGTGGCCGAAGTCCTTGTTTTCGATTACACGCTGTCGGACACCGACCGCGCGGCGGTCGAGGCCTACCTCATGCAGAAGTGGCAGATCGCCGCCCAGCGCGACGAGGCGCTGCTGGCGTTGCGCAACGACAATCCGGCCGCAGAACTGACCGTCACGGCCGGCGTGGCCGATGCCTACGGCACACACCTCGGGCTCGCGAAGTCCGGCCCCGGCAACGTGACGCTCGGCGGCCCGCTCGGCTTCACCGGCCCGCTCTTGATACAGGACGGACTTCTCACGCTTGACATGCCGCCGGCCACGCCGCCGTCATGAGCGCGACCGTCAGCGGCCCCGGCACGCTGCGCAAAACCGGAGCCGGTGACTTGACCCTCGCCCGTCCCAGCACCTTCTCGGGCGGCACCCTCATCCAGGGCGGCACCCTCTATTCCGGACAGAACGGCTCGCTAGGCATCGGCCCCGTCTCCATCGCGAACGGCGGCGCGCTGGATATCGCCAACGCGCCGGCCACCGCCAACCCCGTCACAGGTACCGCGTCCATCGCCAATCCGATCACAGCGGAAGGCACCGGCCCGGACGGCTTGGGCGCCCTGCGCCACAGCGGCGGCGTCAACCAGTTGAACGCCTTCAGAAACGTGGCGCTCTCCGGCGAGGCGGCCGTGTATTCGGCCTCGCGCTTCGATGTGCGCGGCGGCGCCTTCGATTTCGGCGGCCACGCGCTGACCGTCAACGGCGGCGGCAAATTCTCCATCGTGCAGTCGGCGGTGTCCAATGTGACCGCCGCTACTTCCGTGCAGATCGCCGACGGCATGTTCCGCTTTGAGCAGAGCGACTTCCAAGGCTCGGCGGCCACGGTCGCCGACGCCGCCGCCGGCGCGGGCGTCTGCCTGTATCAGATGACCGCGCCCCTGCTGTGGTCGCTGAATCTTGCGGACAACGCCTATTTCCGCGTCAACAACGGCAACATGGACACCAATCTGAATGTCTGGGCCGGGCCGGTGACGCTCTCATCAGGCACGTCGCGCCTCAATGCCCTGCCCGGCGGAACCGCCGCCATCACCGGCGCCGTCGGCGGAGACGGCGGCCTGCTCAAGGAGGGCGAAGGCTGGTTCTGGCTCTTCAACCCGGCCAACACGTACGCCGGCGCCACCACCGTGACACAGGGCAACCTCTACGCCGTCGCGCCCGGTACACTGGGTGCGCAGGCCGTCGCGGGCCTCACCGTTTCCGACACCGGCGCCTTCATCGCCCGTGTCGCCTCCGGCACCTCCGCCGACGGCTTCAGCCACGCGCAGCTCACGGCCCTGGCCGATACAACGTTCTCCACGGCACCCGCCTCCACCGCCCTCGGCTTCGACACCTGTTACGAGGATTTCGCCTTCACGAGCGACTTCCCGTTCATCGGACTGAAAAAACTCGGGACGCACACGCTCAGCCTCACGGGCAGCGCTCCCGATCTGGGTCCGGTCGATGTGTACAACGGGGAACTCGACCTGACCGCCACCGGCAACCACGCGCTGCACACCTATTCGGTCGCCGTCGGCGCAGCACCCGACGCCTCCGCACGCGCCGTCCTGCGACTGGCCGGCACCGCGCTCAACACGGATGATCCCGGGTACAGCCGGGCCGGCCCGGCGCTGCTCGTCGGCGCGGCATCCGATTCCCGCGCCGTCCTGCATGTCGGCGAGGGCGCCGTCGCCAACGGACGGCTGCTCGTCGGCAACGGCACCGGCTCCGCCGGCGCCGTCTATCAGACCGCAGGGGTCGTGACCAACACGGGCGG
>MWEJ01000342.1 GCA_002071025.1 Verrucomicrobia bacterium ADurb.Bin070
TGCCGGTGAGTTGTTCGCGACGCGGCTTCGGCAAGCCGGCACGTTTCTCAGGCGGAGGTGTGAATATTTTTGTGCGCGAGCGCCGACAGGACCGTGGCGCCGATGCCGGCCAGCGGGGCCGCCGGCGCGTTTTCAAGGGCCTCGAGAAACGGCTGGAGGCTTTGTTGAACCGACGCGGCCGTCTGCTGAATTTTTGCGTTGGCAGCGGCGATCATTGCCTTCAGATCGGAATCCATGAGGGCGGAGAGCGAAGAAGCGGCGGAAGAACGGGACGCTTCCAGCGCCTGCCGATAAGCGGCCAGCGCGTCTTTGATGTCGGCGCTGAGCTTTTCATTGGCGGCCTGAATGGCTTCCTTGTCGCCCGCCCGGACGGCCTGGGCCAGCGTTTTCAGGTCCGCGAGAATGATGCGGGTCTGCTCGTTTTCGGGCAGAACGTTTTTGATGTCGGCGCTGAGCTTTTCATTGGCGGCCTGAATGGCTTCCTTGTCGCCCGCCCGGACGGCCTGGGCCAGCGTTTTCAGGTCCGCGAGAATGGTCCGGGTCTGCTCGTTTACGGGCAGGGCGTTTTTGATCTCGGCGCTGAGCTTTTCGTTGGCGGCCTTAATGGCCGCCTTGTCGCCGGAACGGATGGCGTCCTGCAGTGCTTTGATGGCCGCGGCGAACGGTTTTTCGGCTTTCCGGGAATCGGCGGCTGCCGAAGAAGCGCCCGATGACGATAAAAGCGATAAGAATGTCTTGTTGGGCGCGCGTGCACCGGCGGCTTCGAGAACGCCGGACAGCTCCGCATAAGCGTTTTGACGCTGCCGAATCCGGTTGGTCAGGGATTCGGCGGAATAGGGGTGAGATACACCCGCGGGAAGGGAAACAGACATAAACAACCTCCTTTTTCTATCTGTTAGAAAACAATGTCGGACGGATCCTTTGCCGATGCCGCCGCTGATATATCGGAACCCCTGGAAATTTTTTCCGGCCAACGCCTTGTGTCCTGCAAAGATTGCCGGAAAAAATCCTTTTTACCAGGTCCGCTGACAGTAAAGCATGCCCCGTGCCAGCGCCGCGGCGCGGGCGGACGGCGCGAGGCGCGGCGCCGGATAATGTGTTGACACTCCTGCGGTTTGCTCTTATAGTTTTTTCAGACCAGAGAGGTTGCATGTCGCGTCTTTTCGAAGACGGACGTCGCCTGAAGATACCACCCATCCGGACCGCGCGTCTTTCGCGGCCCGACAAGACAGGAGGATTCAACATGTCTGAACGATTTGCCTATCTGAAAGAGGCCTGGCGCGATGAAGCGCTCAAGAGACTTCAGTCGGAACTGACCCCGGAAAAAATGAACAACGTCACCACGTCCATGTCCAACATTTATAAAAACTGTCCCGGCGGCGAGGAGCAGTTTCTTTTTGTCGAATGCAGGGACGGGAAAGTCACCCGCGTCGAAACGGGCTCGGGCGAACCGCCGCAGGCGGAGTTCCGGATCATCGGGGATTACGAGACTTTTGCGAAAATTTCCCGCGCGGAGCTGGGCTCGCAAAAGGCCCTCATGACCGGCAAGCTCAAGCTCAAGGGCAACCTGGCCCGCGCGCTCAAACTGGCCGCCGTCGCCGACCGCCTCAACAAGGTGCTCGCGAAGATTCCAACGCAGTACTAGAAGGGAGATTGCATCATGACCAGAATACTGGACCCCACGGATAAATATTACATCGACAATCCCGGCCGCGTAAGGGCGATCCAGGCGGAAATGGCCCGGCGCGGCATCGACGTTTATCTCGGCTCGCGCATCCGCACCATGAGCTTTGTGCTGGATACGTTTTGCCCCTGGCGCAGCTATGTGATCATTCCGCCCGAAGGGCAGCCCACCTATTTTACGTTTGTCGTGGACGCGCTGCGCGTCGGCGACGAAACCTGGCTCGATTCCGACCACGTCCGCGCCTACGGCCCGATGGGCGGCATGGACCAGGTCTCCGCCATCACGGATTTTATCAAGGAGGAGCTCGGCATCCGGAAAGGGCGCCTGGGCTTTGAAGACGGCATTTCCACCTACACGGCCGAGGGAAATCTCTCGCACTGGGAGTACACGCATTTCAAGGACGCGCTGGCCGGTTTTGAATGGGAAAACGCGCACGACATCGTGGACGCCCTGTCGCTGATCAAGGACCAGGGCACGATCGAGCGCTTCCGCACCGCGTCGCTGATCGTCGATGAAGGCCACAAGGCGGCCCGCGCCGCGCTTATAAACGGCGGTTACAAGGGCATGACGGAAACCGTGATCGCCGGCATCGCCGCGCTGGCGATGCGCCGTGCCGGCAGCGTTTCCGAGTGGAACTTCGCGGGGCTCAACGAGATCTCCAGCGGCTACCGGACGGGGCTGGGCGCCTGCACGCCGCCCACGACCAAGGAAATCGGCGCGGGCGAGCCGCTGATGCTCGATTTTCACGCCATGTTCAAACTGGCGCTGGGCGACCATTCGCACAACTACCTCATCGGGCCGGCGACCAAACGCCAGCGCTGGCATGCGGACAACTTTGTCGCCATCATTCAGACCGTCATCGACCACTACCGCGCGGGAACGACGCCCGGCACGCTGGCCGCGATCATGATGGACTTTGCCGAATCGCGCGGCTGCGGCGATTTCATCCAGCCCGCCTGCGAACACGGCATCGGGCTTTTCGGCGACGAGTGGCGCATCGGCGCCGTCGTCAATCCCGCGCTGCCCTACTGGACGGATCAGGACCACGTCTACCAGGAAAACGAAATGGTCGTCTGCGCGATGCAGTACGCCGCGCCGGAGGAGAACATCGGCTTCCGCTACGAAAACGACATCGTCATTACGAAAGACGGTTGCGAGGTGCTCTCGAAGTATCCGCTGGGGATCGAGGAGATCTCGTAAATCGGGCAGGATGCGCACACAATGAAAGGCATCCGTCTTCCCTGGCCGATCGATCTGGCGGGTTTTTACTGGCGGCGGAAAATTTACGGGCAGCGCGTTCCGCTGCTGGCGAGCTTCAAGGTGACGTACCGCTGCAATTTATCCTGCCGCGCCTGCCCGTTTCATCTGCGCGCCGGGGAGGAAGGCGATACGCTCTCCTGGCGGCAGGCCGTGGATGCGCTTCAGGCGCTTCGGCGCGCGGGAACGCGCCTGGTGGTTTTTGAAGGCGGAGAACCGCTGCTGTGGAAAGATCAGACGCGCCGCCTGCACGACCTGGTGGCCTATGCCCGCCGGCATTTCCTGCGCGTGGCGGTGACCACCAACGGCACGCTGCCGCTGGACGTTCCCGCGCATGCGCTCTGGGTGAGCCTCGACGGTCTTCGCGAAACGCACGACGCGCTGCGCAGCGGCTCCTTCGACCGCGTTCAGGCCAACCTGGCGGCCACCCGGCATCCCCGCGTGTTCGTGCACTGCACGCTCAACCGCCGCAACTGGCGGGAAATCGATGCGCTTTGCCGGTGGGTGCGCGAGGCGCCGGCCGTTCGGGGCATGACGGTCCAGTTTTTCTATCCTTATTTTCAGGGAGAAGAAGACCTGGCCCTGGCGGAAGACGAGCGCCGGGAGGCCGTGGCCAGACTGCTGGAGCTGAAAAAGAAGGGCGTCCCCATTTTAAACTCCGCGGGAAGGCTTGCGGCCATGGTGCACAACCGCTGGCGCTGCCACGATGACATTCTGATCAACGTCGATCCGGACGGTGCGATTACCCGGGGCTGTTATGTGAAAAGCCGCGGGCGGATCGCCTGCCGTGCGTGCGGCTTCACGCCGATGGCGGAGGCCTCCGGCGCGCTGGACCTGATTCCCGGCTCTCTGTGGGCGGGCTGGAAACTGTTTCTGAAAAGCTGAATGTTTTGCCGCAGCCGGAAAAGGCGCGGGCAAGGGCGGTTGCGAAAACGATAAATCCAAGGGGGAGAAGGCATGAGCGGTCAAAAGGAAAAGACGTTGCCTAAAAACGCGACGGAAGCGCAGGGACTCTTAATC
>MWEJ01000343.1 GCA_002071025.1 Verrucomicrobia bacterium ADurb.Bin070
CTGGTGGGAGATAGTGGACTCGAACCACCGACCCCTTGCATGTCAAGCAAGTGCTCTAACCAACTGAGCTAATCCCCCGGGAGGCGTAAAACGGGGCGTACTTTAGTATATGCCGTGCGGTTTGTCAATCGGGAGTTTTCGGGCAGCGACCGGGAATCTCGATTGACGCTGGCAAACGGTTTTATCTACACTGGGGCGAACAGGGCCGGACATGACGAGCCGGTCCAACGGACAAAGGAAACGGCAATGAAAACGATGGCGACGGCAATGGTTTTGGCGGCGGGCTGCGCGGTGTGCGGCTGTGTGGCGCTCGGGGCTGCAGCGGAACGGAAAACGGTCGTGGTGTGGTCTGAGGGCACCGCGCCGAAAAACCTTTATCCCGCTGATATCAACGGCGCGATCGCGGAGGGGTTGCGCGCCTCTGACGCGCTGAAGGGCTGGGAGGTGGTCACGGCCAATCTCAGCGATCCGGAGCAGGGATTGCCGGATGACGTGTTGGCGCGGGCCGACGTGCTGGTTTGGTGGGGCCACAAAAAACATGGTGAGGTGAAGGACGCGCTGGTCGACAAGATTGAAAAACGCGTCAAGGAAGAGGGTATGGGATTCATCGCGCTGCACTCCGCGCATTTCGCCAAACCGAACAAGCGCCTGATGGGAACGCCCTGCACGTTCGCGGCGTATGTCAGCGACACGACCGAAACGATGGTGAAAGTCGCGATGCCGGACCATCCGATCGCCAAGGGCGTGAAGGCCGAGTTTACGGTGGCGAACGATGAACGCTACAGCGATCCGTATGCGGTGCCGCCGACCGACGAGGTGCCGTTCACCGGCGTGCAGGTCCACAAGAACGGGACGCGCGAGCCGGCGAAAATGGGATTCTGCTGGAAGGTCGGCAAGGCCCGTTTCTTCTATTTCCAGCTTGGACACGAAACCAATCCGATCTACTTTGATCCGGAAATCCGGAAGATCATGGCGAATGCCGTGTTGTGGGCAGCCGGCACGCCTTGAGGGTTTCGCCTGCCGGCCGACAGCGCCGATTCATGCACAGAGGAAAGGGGCTCAGATGAATAAGAGAGTGACACGACGCGGTTTTATCGGAACGGCAGGCATGGCGGCGCTGGCGGGATGCCGGCTCGTGCCGCCGCAGAAGCATGTGGCGGATGTGGTGGTATACGGCGGGACCTCCGCCGGTGTGGTGGCGGCCGTTCAGGCAGCGAAAATGGGGAAATCCGTGATTCTGGTCGGACCGGACCGCCACTTGGGAGGGCTCTCCGCGGGCGGGCTCGGCTATACCGATTCCGGCAACACGCGGGCGGTCGGCGGTCTGGCGCGCGAGTTTTACGGTCGCATCTACCGGCATTACGGCGATGCGCGCGCCTGGCCCTGGCAGCGGATCGGCGACTTCAAGAACGAGGGACAGGGCAGCCGTTCGCGCGTGGACAGTGACCGCACCATGTGGACGTTCGAACCGCACGTGGCGGAAGCGGTCTTCGATGCTTGGGCCGATGAGCATCGCGTGCCGGTCTGCCGCAACGAATGGCTGGACCGCGAACACGGTGTGGAGAAGCGCGGCGGACGCATCGTCGCGATCACGATGCTCAGCGGCCGGCGTTTCGAAGGCCGGATGTTTATTGACGCCACCTACGAGGGGGACCTGATGGCGGCGGCCGGTGTCTCGTACCACGTGGGCCGCGAGGCCAATCGCGTGTACGGTGAGACCTGGAACGGCATTCAGCTTGAGGCGTATAAACATCACAAGCACTATTTCATGTCGCCGGTTTCGCCTTACAAGATTCCGGGCGATCCGTCCAGCGGCGTGCTGCCTTATGTTTCGACGGAGCCGCCGGGCAAGACCGGGGACGGGGACCACCGCGTGCAGGCCTACTGTTTCCGCACCTGTCTGACGCGCCACGCGCCCAACCGCGTTCCTTTTCCCAAACCGGACGGGTATGACGCGGCCGATTATGAGTTGCTGCTGCGCGATCTGCTGACCGGGCGCAAGGATTTCTTCGAGAAGTTCGACCTGATTCCCAACCTCAAGACCGACACCAACAACCACGGCGCGTTCAGCTCGGACTTTATCGGCATGAATTACGATTACCCCGATGCGTCATACGCACGGCGGCGGGAGATCATCCGGGCGCATGAGCGCTATCAGAAGGGGTACTACTATTTCGTGGCGAATGATCCGCGCGTCCCGGCCGATATCCGCGAAGAGATGGCGCAGTGGGGGCTGGCTGGCGATGAGTTCAAGGATAACGGCCACTGGCCGCATCAGATCTATGTGCGCGAAGCGCGGCGCATGATCGGCGAGTACGTGATGACGGAGCACGACACCTTGAACAAGACGCAGGTGAATGATCCGGTCGGCATGGGCTCCTATACGCTCGATTCGCACAACTGCCAGCGTTACATCACAGCGGACGGCCATGTGCAGAACGAAGGGGATATCGGGGTCGGGACCAAGGGGCCTTACAAGATTTCATACGGGTCGATCATCCCCAAGACGGCTGAGTGCACGAACCTGCTGGTGCCGGTCTGCATGTCGAGTTCGCACATCGCCTTCGGATCGATCCGAATGGAACCGGTCTTCATGATCTTGGGACAGAGCGCGGCGACAGCGGCGGCGCAGGCGATCGACGAGGGCCGGGACGTGCAGGCAATTGACCGCGCGCGGTTGCGCGCGCGTCTGCTGGCGGACGGCCAGCGTTTCTGAGGCTAAGGGTGGCGACGCGATGAAACGAGCAGTGGTTTGCGGGGCGTTGTGCGCGGTGTCGGTAACGGCCTGCGCGCGCGCGGCGGAGAGGGTGAGTGTGGAGATACCGTACCAATCGGTCGTTCTTGAAAACGGCCTGACTGTCATTGTACACGAAGATCGCAAGGCGCCCATTGTGGCCGTGAACATCTGGTATCACGTGGGCTCCAAGAACGAACGTCCCGGACGGACCGGTTTTGCCCACCTCTTTGAGCACCTGATGTTCAACGGGAGCGAGCACTTCAACGACGATTGGTTCAAGGCGATGGAGCGGGTCGGTGCCACCGGCATGAACGGCACCACGGGCGAGGACCGGACCAACTATTTTCAGGAGGTGCCGCGCGATGCGCTGGCTTTCGCGCTGTGGATGGAATCGGACCGCATGGGCCATCTGCTTGGTGCGCTGACGCAGGAACGGCTGGACGAACAGCGCGGCGTGGTGCTGAATGAGAAGCGACAGGGCGACAACCAGCCTTACCGCATCGCGTGGCGCCTGATCACGCAGAACGCATGGCCCGCCGGCCATCCCTACTCGTGGGAAGTGATCGGTTCCGAAGAGGATCTGAAAGCCGCCACACTCGACGACACGCGCGCATGGTTCAAAGAGTTCTATGGACCCGCGAACGCGGTACTGGTGATCGCGGGCGATGTTGACACGCGCGAGGCGGTGGCGCTGGCGCGTCGCGCGTTCGGCGACATTCCGCCTGGGCCGCCGCTGCAGCGCCACACGGCGTATATCGCGAAGCGGAGCGGCACGCGCCGCATGACCGTGCAGGATCGCGTACCGCAGGCGCGCCTCTACAAAGTCTGGAACATTCCTCCGTATGGCACGACCGACGGCAATCTGCTCAGTGTCGCAGCGGACGTGTTGGCGAATGGGAAGTCATCGCGGCTCTACCGGCGTTTGGTCCATGACGGACAATTGGCCACGGATGTGAACGCCTGGGCCGGCTTGCGGGAAATTGCGGGCCAGTTCATGATCGTTGCCACCGCCCGGCCGGGCGTGCCGATGCGCGAGGTGGAGCAGGCGATCGACGAGGAGTTGGCGCGCCTGCTTGACGAGGGGCCGGATGCTGACGATCTGCAGCGGGTCAAGGCCGGGATCGAGGCGGACTTTGTGCGCGGGTGTGAGCGGATCGGCGGGTTCGGCGGCAAGTCGGATGTGCTGGCGCGCAACGCCGTGCTG
>MWEJ01000344.1 GCA_002071025.1 Verrucomicrobia bacterium ADurb.Bin070
TCCAGCTTCCAGTCATACGCCTTCATGCCGGCGACCGTTCGCGTGACAGGCTCTGAAACCTTGACGCCGGTCTGCCCCATCATCGAGACGAAGAACGGCTCTTTCATCGCGGCGAGCTGAGATTCCAAATAGCCGACAGGATCATCCAACTGCCAGCATCCCTGCACATGCAGCGCGCCGTCCGGCGCCGGCAGGTTCACGGTATAGCCCCGCGGCGCGCCCATCAGCGCGACCGACTGCCGCATGACCGCAGCCAAATCATTGGTTGTCACGCCATTGTACACCGGTGACGAGGCGGCAAGTCCGGCGTACATCTCAATGAGCGCGTTCTCCAGCGTTTTCGGCATGACCGACCCGCCCGCCGCATAACTGAACAGCGACTCTTTTTCCAGAAACGCATGCTGTTTGGCGGAAGCGGGCTTGCCGGACAGCGCCAGCGCCGCCAGATCTGATCCGGCGCTCGGGATCAGGCGCGAGCGAATGAACACCCCTTCGGCCTGAATGTTGAGCCCCAGATGCAGCGCGTCGAGCTGGCCAAGCAGCTCGCCGTAGAAACCCAGCATGCGCTCAATCGTGCGGCGCTGCCGCTCGGCGTCGGGCGCGTTGCCCCGCACCGGCATGGACGCCACCGCCTTCTTCAGATGAGGCACCACTGCCTGCGGCTCGACCGACACGCGAAGCACGCCGGGCAAAGTCGGCAACTCGGAGTACGCCGCGAGATCCGCCCCCAGCAGCGCGGCCGGCTTTTTCGCGCGTGTCACGAAATACAGACGTCCGCCCGCAATCTTTGCCGACATGCCCTTGCCCAGCGCGTAAATACCGTCCTTCGGCTCTGGCAACACCCCCTCGGCCGCCCCGGCCAAAGCCTTGAGGTAGGCATCCGGCGCGGTACCGGGCGTCACCTCGATGACCGTGCCGGTTTCACCGCCCTCGAGCGCGAGCAAGTGTATCGCGACCGGCTTGCTGTTGTCCATCTGAGCCGCACCGGGCAAGCCGCCGGTCATCATCATCGGCAACGCCGCGAGCATCGGTGCCTGGAACGCCCCGGCCCCCACTGCGGCCTGTTTCTGCAGCTCAGCGAAACTTTCCACATAGACCGAGATGATGCGTGTCGCTCCCAACGTGCTCAACACACACGTAACGCTGCACACGGCAGCGGCCAACAAGATTCGCGTTCCATTTTTCATCGTAGACTCCAGACCCTCACCCGTTGGGCGACTGCCTTACGGGTGTGCGCCCATTATGCCGGTATCGCGCCTGACGTGTCAAACGCAATGAGGACACAACGGGATACGAGTTCGGTCAGTGGTTGCCAGCCGCTTGCTGCCCAGTGTAAACTGTCGGCGCTTCCACGACTTGTCAACACACGGAGACTTATGGCTCAGCCACACCTTGCATGGACCGCGCTGCTCCCCATCTCGCTGCTGCACGCCGCCCCAACGCTATTGAACACACCGGCGGGCCGTGTCGCCTTCAGTCCTGATCACGGTGCGATCACGGCCGTCACGCTGCCCGGCCGCGCAGAATCGGTCTGGCACAGCGGCGAGAGCGGTCTCTGGTCGGCCCGTTTCGCCGACGGCTCGACACTTGACGCCTCCTGTTTCCACATCACCAATGCGCTCCGTTCCTTCGCCTGTGCGCCGGGTCCCGGCCAGGATGAATGGACCTTCACGTACCGTGCACCTGAAATAACGGTGCGCGTCAGCGCTCGCCCGCAGCCTGACGGCATCGAACTCACCGCCGACGCCACACCCGCCACGCAGGCGTTGCTGCGCCTCGACCTGCCCGGACGCCTGCGTTTCGCGCCTGAGTCGGTCGTTCGGTTCATTATGCCCCACAACGGCAACACCGGGATCGGCCTAGCGCTGAACCGCAGGTTCTTTGAACCGCAGCCCGAAAGCCGTCCATCCGGCTGGCGCACCGTCGGCTCTGGTCCCTCTGGATACAGGCGGCTTTACGGCGGCAATCTCGTTCAGCGCGCGGTCCATGATCCGGCCGTACCGCTCGTCGTGACCGAGGCAGGAAAACGCTGGCTGCCCCCCGCAGTGGCGGCCCGCACCGGCCAGGCCTCAGCCGTCGTCAACCGCCCGCCCGTGGCCTCGCAAGCCGATCTCGTGCTGGTCGACTCCGCGAACGGCCCCTACTTATCGGCGAGCCGCCTCGGCGGGACGCAGGGCGGGCTCTGGCGCATCGGCGGCGGCGTACGCAAAGAGGAGGCCCCCACCGTTCTCGCGCTGATCACCGCCACCGTCGCTAAACTCGCCGCCACGCCCGACACGCCGCGCACCCGCATCGGCCTCGTCAGCCTCGTCAACGGACCGGAGCGCGGCTCCTGGAGCGAGGTCGCGGTGGCCGAATGGCGCGAGAGCCTGTCGGCCGTCGCAGCCCGCTCGCGCGGCCGCATAACGTTCACCGAACTCACCTCGCCGCATGAGATGCTGGCCGCCGCGCACGCGCCGGACTATCTATGCATCCTCAACCCCTATGGCGAATCGATCCCCGTGCCGGCCGACGACGGCCTGCCCGATGCGCTCGACACCCTGCGCGCGTATGTCAAAGCCGGCGGGCACTGGTTCGAGGTCGGCGGTTTTTCGTTTCACAGCGTGCTGCGGCCAACCCGTTTCTACAGCTACACGCTCTCCTATCCGGTAGCTTTTTCCGACTTCATGCATCTGGACTCGGCGCACGGACGCGCCGCGCTCTACCGCGTGCAGCCGCGCACGACTTCGCTGCCGTGGGCCGCCGCCGCGTCCCCCGACGCCATCTTCGTACCGGGCGAATTGGGGTGTGGCGGCGATGAGCGGGGCGGCACCTGCGAACATGCCTTCCACACTTACGTCGCGGCCGGCGCCACCTGGCGCACGCCCGCCGTGCGCATGACGCTCGGCACGCCCGTTTACGACGACCTCGCGTGCTACGCCGCGGCCAACGGCCTCACCCGTCCGCTCGCAGACAAGCTCGCCCCCGACACGCTCGCCCGCCTCAAGAGGGCCCCCCTGCTCTACTTGCGCGGCACCTGCCGCGAGAAGAACGCCGCCCTCGAACGTCTGCCGGTGCCCACGCTGGTCCACTTCGCGGACTACCTCAAAGGTGGTTTCGACAAAGAGTACCCTGACCATCTGCCGCCCCATCCGTCCTTCGGCACGCCCGACGAACTGCGCGCTTTTCTCGCCCGTGCACGCACCATGGGCCACCTGGTCTCGCCCTACACCAACCCCACCTGGTGGTGCGACGACCCCAAAGGGCCGACCTTCGCGCGCGAGGGGGACGCGCCTCTGCTCAAAGGACTCGACGGTAAGCCGCGTCACGAGCGTTACCATGACAACACGGGCTGGACCATCACCCTGTGGCATCCCGCCGTTCAGGCGGCCAACCGCGTCACCGTGCATCAGTTCACGCGCGAGTTCCCGGTTGACATCCTCTTCCAGGACCAGTGCGGCGCGCGCGGCTGGCACTACGACACCAACCCCGCCGCACCGCGTCCTTACGCCTACAGCGAAGGCATGATCGCCATGAACGACGAGGACAGCCGCATCGTTCCGCTTGGCACCGAGAATGGCTGGGACCGCGTGGCGAACTATCAGACCCTGCTCAGCGGCCTGAGCTGGGGTCTCGTGCCCACCGAGAACGGGCCGGCCTGGGCGCGTCTCTTCAAAACCGCCTACCCGGCCGACACGTGGGAGATTTTTCCGCTGGCTCTCGCGCTGATGCACGACAAGGCGATCTTCCTGCACCATGACCTCGGACAATTCGTCACCAACGATCAGGTGCTCTCCTGGACCCTCGGCCTCGGCTACAGCCTCAGTTTCCGCGCCACGGCAGAGATGCTCACACATGACGAACACGCCCAATGGCTGGCTTGGCTTGCCCGCCTCCAGCAATCGGTCTGCGCCCGTTATCTGGGCGAACCGTTGCGCGCGTTCGCGCACGA
>MWEJ01000345.1 GCA_002071025.1 Verrucomicrobia bacterium ADurb.Bin070
ACGACCATGCTGACCTTCGGCATGGGCGCCTCCACGCAGGCGCTGTTCGCGCGCGTGGGCGGCGGCATCTACACCAAGGCGGCGGATGTCGGCGCGGATCTGGTCGGCAAGGTCGAGTCCGGCATCCCGGAGGACGACCCGCGCAATCCCGCGACCATCGCGGACAACGTGGGCGACAACGTGGGCGACGTCGCCGGCATGGGCGCCGACCTCTACGAGTCATACTGCGGCGCGATCCTCTCGACGGCGGCGCTGGGCGCCTGTCTGCCGGCGACCAGTGCCTTGACGGGCGTGGACGCGGTTATCGCCCCGATGATCATCGCGGGCATCGGCATCGTGCTCTCGGTGGCCGGTATCTTCGCCGTGCGCTGCAACGACGACAAGGCGAGCATGATGGTGCTGCTCAAGGCGCTTCGCCTCGGCACCTGGGGCAGTTCCGCGCTGATCGTGGTGGCTGCGGCTGTGCTGGCCGTAACAGGCCTCATTACATGGGGCGTCTTCGGAGCTGTGGTCGCGGGACTGGCGGCCGGCGTGATCATCGGCTATTCGACCGAGTACTACACCTCGGACGAATACACGCCCACGCGGGGTGTGGCGCGGCAGGCCGCGATGGGACCCGCTACCGTAATCATCGACGGCCTGGCGGTCGGCATGATGTCGGCGCTGGTGCCGGTCGTGACCGTGGCGCTCGCGATCATTTTTGCCTTCGGCCTGGCCGGCGGTTTCCATGATACAATGGCGGGGCTCTACGGCATCGCGTTCGCGGCGGTGGGCATGCTGGCGACGCTGGGCATCACGCTGGCGACCGACGCCTACGGCCCGATCGCCGACAATGCCGGCGGCAACGCGGAGATGTCGCACCTGCCGCCGCACGTGCGCGAGCGCACCGACGCGCTGGACATGCTCGGCAACACCACGGCGGCCACCGGCAAGGGCTTCGCGATCGGCTCGGCCGCGCTGACCGCCATGGCGCTGCTCGCGGCCGAGGTTCAGGAGGTGGACGTCTGGACGCGCAAGCTGGCCGAACAAGGCGCGGTCGCCTTTGACGCCGCGGCGTACGCGGCGGCGGCCGACAAGCTGCACTTCTTCATCGACACGCTCAACCTCAGCATCCTCAATCCCTTCCTGCTGTGCGGGCTCTTCATCGGCGCCATGATGGCGTTCGTGTTCTGCGCGATGTCGATGAAGGCCGTGGGCCGCGCCGCCGGCGCGATGGTGGAGGAGGTGCGCCGCCAGTTCAAGGCTCTGCCCGGCATCATGGCCGGCACCGACAAGCCGGACTACGCGCGCTGCGTGGCGATCTCGACCCAAGGCGCGCAGCGCGAGATGCTGCTGCCTTCGCTGCTCGCGATCTGCGTGCCGGTCGCGACCGGCCTCGTGCTCGGCGTGCCCGGCGTCATGGGCCTGCTGGCGGGCGGTCTCACCGCCGGCTTTTCGCTGGCCTGCATGCTGAACAATGCCGGCGGCGCGTGGGATAACGCCAAGAAGCACATCGAGAAGGGGAACTTCGGCGGCAAGCGTCTGGCCGACGGCAGCAAAAACCCCGCGCACGGCGCGGCGGTCATCGGCGACACCGTGGGCGATCCCTGCAAAGATACCTGCGGCCCGTCGCTCAACATCCTGATCAAGCTGATGAGCATGGTGTCGGTCGTCTTCACGCCGGTGATCATCAAATTCGCGCCGGTCATCCAGCACGCGCTGGGCCTGACGGCCAACTAAACGAGGAGCCGTATGCGGCGACAAGGACTGTGGATGGCGGCGGCAACCGCAGGATGCGCATTGCTCTGCCGGGCGGGCGAAGCTCTGCCGGGCGGGGGCTATCGCGAAACGTTTGAGGCCGAGGCCGCGCGCGCTTCTTTTACTCTGACGCCGCATGCGCGCTGGGTGCAGGCGGAGGGCCGCGGCTACGTGCTGGAGGTCGCGAATCCGCCGTCGCAGCAGCAAGGCCGCAAGCCCGGCACGGTCGCCGTGACCGTGCCGTTCGATCTCAAGCCGTATGCCGGCAAACAGGTGGTCTGGCAGGCCGACGTTCGGCAGGAGGACGTCACCGTCCCGCCAGACCGCTGGAACGGCGTGAAGTGCATGCTCTGCTTCGAGACGCCCGCGACCGGCAAGCAGTGGCAGAACGTCGCGTGTCCCACCGGCAGCAGCGACTGGGCCCGGCGCACCGTCGCGTTCGAGGTGCCCGAAGGCATCGGCGACGCGCTGCTGAACATCGGCCTGCAGGTCAGCGCGGGCACGATCTGGGTCGACAACCTGACCCTCACCCTCGACCCGCGGCAGCGCGTCAAACACCCGCCGCCGATGCGCGATCCGCCGCCGGTCTCGGCCGGCCACGACGGGATCGAGCGCCTGCGCGGCGCGATGATCCGGCAGGCGTATGATCCCGAAGCCCTGAAGACCCTGGCCGCGTGGAACGCGAATCTGATCCGCTACCAGATGACGCGCAACTGGGACGCCGTGGGCGACGTCAACCGCGACAAGGCCGAGTTCATGCGGTGGATCGACGGCAGCCTCGCCACGCTGGACAAGATCCTGGTCGACTGCGAGAAGCTCGGCATCCGGGTGTGCATCGATCTGCACACGCCGCCGGGCGGACGGTATGAGGACAAGAGCATGCGTATGTTCTTCGAGCCCGAGTACGCCGATTTCTTCGTCGAGGTATGGCGGCACATCGCGCGGCGCTACACCGGACACCCGATGGTCTGGGCGTATGACCTGATCAACGAGCCGTGCCAGAACCGTCCGTCACCCGAAGGCTGCGACAACTACTGGGCACTGCAGGAGCGCGCCGCGCGGGCGATCCGCGAGATCGACCGCGACACCGCCATCACGGTCGAGGTGGACCAGTGGGATGATCCCGGCGGCTTCCATTTCGTCCGGCCGATGAACGTTCCGGGCGTCATCGTGTACCAGGCGCACATGTACCGCCCCCACGCCTTCACGCACCAGGGCGTGCGAGGCGCCAAGGAACGCTGGGCCTATCCCGGCGTGATCAGTGGACGGCATTATGACAAAGAGGCGCTGCGCCGCGAGCTGCAGCCGGTGCGGGATTTCCAACTGGCCTACAATGTCCCCATCTACATCGGCGAGTTCAGCGCGATCCGCTGGGGCCAGGGTGCCGCGCGTTATCTGCAGGACGTCACGGAGATTTTCGAAGAGTACGGCTGGGATTGGTCGTACCACGCCTTCCGCGAGTGGAGCGGCTGGAGCCTGGAGCACAGCGACGACGAGGCCGACCCGCACCCGGCCGCAACGCCGCCGGACCGCCAGAAAGTGATCCGGAAAGGGTTCGACCTCAACCGCAAGGCGGAGCGGTGAGCGCACCGATGAACACCGGAGCTGCGCGTGGTGCTCGTGGGATGCGAAAGTCAGAGTCGGGAGCCCAACGCATGAGTTGTGCGGAGCACAGTCGGGAGCGAGGGCGTCCCCGCCCGCCGATTGACAGTCCGAGCGCGGTCCGCTGCGCCTGGTGCGGCAGCGACCCGTTGTATCAGGCGTACCACGACTGCGAGTGGGGCGTTCCGCTGCATGACGACCGGCGGCTGTTCGAGTTCCTGATCCTCGAGGGCGCACAGGCCGGACTGAGTTGGCTGACGATCCTGCGCAAACGCGAGAACTACCGCGCGGCGTTCCACGGCTTCGACATCGCGCGTGTCGCCCGGTACGGCGAGGCCGACACGGCGCGTCTGCTGGCCGACCCCGGCATTGTGCGCAACCGGCTCAAGATCAACGCCGCGATCCGCAACGCGCGCGGCGTGCTCGATATCCAAGAGACGCACGGTTCGCTCGATGCCTTTCTGTGGCGCTACGTAGACGGCACGCCGCGGCAGAACGCGTGGCGCCGGCTGAAGGAGGTGCCCGCGCGGACGCACACGTCGGACCTGCTGAGCCGCGATCTCAAGCGGCTTGGCTTCGCCTTTGTCGGCT
>MWEJ01000346.1 GCA_002071025.1 Verrucomicrobia bacterium ADurb.Bin070
CACGACCACCGTCACCGCCCCCGCCAGCCAGTTTGAAGCCACATACGGCTCCAATGCCGCCGCCACCGGCGACGGTCCGGCCCGCATCCCCGAACACACAGCCAGCCCGACGACGGCCGCGCACACCATCCGCTTCATAGTCCCCTCCGTTCCCTTCAAGCCAATATGCTATTTATCATGCGTCTTGCGTTCCTTTGCGGCAAGCCTTTATTGGTGTACAGCCTTTTCGAACGTGAAGGCTTCCCAAGGGCGCATGGCAGTTCTGTTGGGGAGACCTTCTCGTAATCGTAATCCTAATCTTAATCTTAATCTGCTCGTCGCCGATTGTCGGCCTCATATTCGGCCGGCTCCTCATAAACACGATCAGCGGAGGTGCTGCGGATCAAGCCCACCCGCATCGAGACGATGGGCACCCACATCACTTTCCCCTGTCCAGCTGGTCATAGACCGCCAGACTTTTTGGAAGTGTTTCCAGGAGATCTCCAACCCAAGCCACACATCGAATCGCTTCCTGACAGACAGACAGCTTCTCGTGATCAAAGCTCGTTTTCATGGGCGCAGTCTACTCGCGAGAAAGTCCGATGTGCAAGATTAAGATTATGATTATGATTGATTGGCCCCAACAGAACTGCCATGCGCCCGCTTCCCAAGGGATGTCCACGGGTTTCTTTCCGGTGAGAATTTCGTCCGTGGACATTATCGCCATTATCGACACTACATTATCGACGCTAAGCGTCGGCAACACATTGATACCCAACAGGATATGCTGAAAAAGAGGTAAAAAAGAGGGCTTAAACGGAATTTTATAGGTGTTTTTTCTTTATCAATGACCGGGAGCGCACTAACGTTGTGGTCATTATGCCAAGAAGTTCAAACTATCTGTTGCCGGGATATACGTATCACCTCACCCAGAGGTGTCACGGACGGGATTATCTATTGCGCTTTGCAGCAGATCGTAACACATGCCAGGAGTGGTTGCGCGAAGGGGTGTCGCGTTACCGAGTGCCCGTGTACGGTTACTGCATTACGAGCAACCATATTCATGTGCTGGCGCATGCCGATGACGAGGCTGCGATCAGCCGCTTCATGCATGCTGGCGTCAAAGCCCGTAAGCGTCCCGCGCGAACTCAGTCATCTGACCTGTCGCGTAGAGAAAGTCGAGCGCGTTGTAACGGTCTCGCATGTGCGCGGCGATCATGACGTCCAGGAGCGATTGCTCACGCGTCGCACCGATCTCTTCGGGATGGACGGGCGCACCGACGGCCCTGAGTCTGCGCGCGATCTCCGTGGCCGGAAGAACCTGCTGCTCAAGACGGGCCTTGATGACAGGCCAACGACGTTTAACATCTGACAACCGGGCGCGAAGGCCCGCTTTGTCCACGTACTTCCTCTTAGTGGCGACCCTGCCGACTTCGGCGGAAGGTGTTCCTTCAAAGATCTTATCCACGACGGCCTCTTCGGCGGGCCAGTCCGGCCATGCGGCGACGCAGGCGTCCACATCAAGTTCGGTGTAGTCGAACGCCAGCATCTTTTCGTAGAGCTTCGACATGAAGTGCGTGTACACCCCCACTTGATAACCATGCGGCACGTTGTCACCAAGGTACATGTGGTTGCGCATTTCAAGGATGTGGCTGAACATGTGCTCCGCGCCTGAGGCCGGCCGCGAACTCTGCATATCCTGCATCGCAAAGCCGCCCAGCATGAGCCCTTCGACGAACTTCACGAGCGGCTCCTTTTTCATCGCGGCCACGCCCTCCGGGTCGGCAATGGATTCGCGGAGGCCGTCCTGTACCGTATGCCAGGCGCGGTCATGCCATTCCGCGGCCCCCAACTCGTCGGCGAGAATCCAGTCCGCGCCTGCCGTCACTTTCGCGAGAAGGTCGGCGAAACCGCTTGCGGCCATCCACTTCGGGGCCGTGCGCATCACCTCCAGATCCGCCACGATCACGCGCGGCGCAGGGCACGCATAGGTTTTCTTCGCGCCCTCGGGGGAACGGATCGCCGCTCCGAAACTCGAATAGCCGTCCACGCTTGCCGCCGTCGCACAGACCATGTACGGGACACCGAGTTCGCCGCTCGCAAGCTTCGTGAGATCGTTCACCACCCCCGAACCGACGGCTACGGGGACGACGGTCCCTCCGTTTGACTGTCCGATTGCTTGATGAATGGCGGCTCGGACCTCTTCCGCGTAGCGGTAGTCGGCATGGATCTCTTTACCGCCCGGCTCGAGCACGTGCTCGCTCACGACGACGCCGGCGTTCTTAAGCAGCGCCGCAACCCGGTTGCCCGCAGCAGCCTTCGTGCGGGGATCGCAGACCACAATCGCGTCCAACGCCCCGTCGAACTGTTCGCTGAAAAAGAAAGGCACCTGCTCAAGCACATCCTCGCCGATCACGCACGCCTTTGTATCACAGGCGTTCTCAAGCGCCTTATCGATCATACCTTTTGACATAACACCCACCTATACACAAAATCCAAAATCAAGAGCCGTAATTATGTGCCTTCGCCCGCCAGAGCGTCAGAAAAAACACCATGCCGGCCGCAGCGGTGCCCGCGACAACCCACACCGGCACCTGCCACCCGCCCGTCGACTGCGCGAGCGTACCGCAGACCTTGCCTGAGATCGACACGCCGATGTAAGAGAAGAGCGAGATGAACCCGATCGACGTTCCGGCAAATTGCTTGCCGCAAAGATTGGTCGCCGCAACCCCCGTCAGCGCCTGCGGTCCGTATAGGCAAAACCCGACCGCGCAGAGTGCCGCGCCGGACGCGGCCCCGGAAGGCAGCGTCCAGAAGAGCCCCAGAAACACCGCCGAAAGCGCCATCAGAAACACGCAGACGCGTGGACTGCGCCCGCCTGCAAACCGGTCGGTCACCCAGCCCGACAGAAGCATGCCCGCGATGCCAGCGAACTCGAAGGCCATGATCACTGTCCCCGCCTCGGATGACGTCAGGTGCTTCGCCTCCTGCAGCAGAGTCGGCCCCCAGTCCGCAACCAGCGCGCGCACAGCATTGATCGTAAAATTGCAGCACCCGAGCGCCCAGATCGCCGGATGCGAAAACACCGCCTTCCAGACAGACGGCCGAGGTTGTCCGCCAGCCTGATCGTCCGCTTTCGCGCCCTCTGTTCCGGGGACCGGCGGCAAACCTTGCTCCTCCGGCGTGCCTGGAAGCCGGAGCCACATGAGCACGAGACCGACAAACCCCAGAATGGCCATGGACCAGAAACACCACTTCCACATCCCGACACCCTGATTGGCGCTCCCGATGACGCCGAGCCCCATGATCACGCCGCAGATTTTCGCGACGATCCCGCCGCCGATCGAATGCGAGGTGTTCCACACGTTCATCTTCGTGGCCAGCTCATGCGGCGGAATCCAGTGCGCAATCAGTTTCGCGCACGGCGGAAACCCGGTCCCCTGAAAAAACTGGTTGAGGACGTAGAGCCCGCCGAGCACCACGGCGAGCGTCGTCACGCGTGAAGCCGCGTCCGCCCCGCCGCCTGAAATGAGATTCGCAATCGCCGGCGCGAAGCCGAACGCGACATTGACGAGTGTGCACAGCAGAAGCCCGAAACAGAGCATCTTCCGCGCGTTGACGCGGTCGCCGACGAAGCCGTTCAGAAATTTCGAAATGCCGTAGACGATTCCGCCGGCGAAAAGGCAGTTGCCGAGCATGGACTTCGAGATGCCGCAGTCCTGCTCGAGGCCCGGCATCGCGAAGCTGAAATTCTTCCGCATGAAATAGAAGAGCGTATAGCCGACAATCGTCATGCCGAGCATACGCCACTGGCCGCGGTGGAAGCGCCGGTTCAGGGCCTCGTCTTCAAAAAGCCGCGTCATTCGCGCCTGCCATCCTTGAGCTTGCGGATCACGGAGAACATGACGGACGGATAGTCGGTCGAGAACCCGTCGAAGCCGAGTTCGTGCA
>MWEJ01000347.1 GCA_002071025.1 Verrucomicrobia bacterium ADurb.Bin070
GCGGCCTGGCCGTTGGTGATTCCGACGCTGTAGGCGAATAGCGTCTTGTTCGCGGTGTCCACCTCGGCTGCGGTGACGGTGCACTGGCGCAGGTAGGCGACGCTGTTTGCGGGGTCGCCGGCCAGGGTGATCGGGCCGGAGGTGCCGGGCTGAGTGATGCGCACGTCGGCGGCGGCGTTGTCGGGGATGACGGAGGCGGGGCCGCGTGCGGCGATCTCGGTGACGCTCCACGCGGGCATGGCCGTGACACCGTCGGTGACGCTGTAGTAGGCGGGCTGGCCGTTGAGCGTGACCCAGCTCGCGAGCGGGCCTTCAGGCTGGCCGGTGATGAAGACGCGGTTGCGGACGCTCGCGCCTAGGCCGGTGCCGGCAAAATTCAGTGTGGCGTCGTTAAGACGGACAAGCGAGGCGAAGGTCAGCGACGCGGTCTGTCCGTCAGCCGCCGGCTCGGTCTGGACCGTGCAGGCGCCCGATGCGGCGGTCAGCGCGCCGGCCGTTTCGGTGAAATCGGCCGCGCCGGCGTTGTGGGAGAAATCGAGCGTACCGCCCAAAAGAGCGACGCTGCCGGCGTCGTTCAGGCGGTCGGTGTGGTTGCCGGCGGCGGTGTTGTCGAGCCGCAGCGTCGCGCCGTTGGCGACGGTGCAGGCGGCGGCCGAGGCGGCCGCGCCGGCGGTTCCGGAGAGGACGAGGGTGCCGCCGTTGACGGCCAGGGTGCCGCTGAAGGTGTTGGCTGCGGTGAGGCGCCATGTGCCGTCACCCTCTTTGGCCAGCGAGACGAGCCCGGAGCCGTTGACGACCGCGCCCTGCAGTTCGCCGTCCGCGGCCGCGGAATTGCGCAGCGTCAGGGTTTTGGCGCCGGAGGTGGTGGAGGTGGTGGGGGCCGTGAAAACGAGTGTGCCGGAGCCCGCGTGCTCGAGGGTGCCGCCGCGCTTGATGTCAAGCGTGCGGTCGGTCGTCTCGCCCGCACCGGTGTAGAGCAGCCGTGCGCCGGCGTGGTCGAGGACGACCCGCGCGTTCGTCCCGATGTTGCCGGCCGTTCCGCTCATGCCGAAATAGGAGCAGGACAGCGTGCCTGCGGCATAGATGACCGTGCTGCGGGCGTAGTCGTTCATGCCGTTCATGATGACGGTTCCCGCGTAGTCGGACGAGGCGTGGTAATACTGGAAACCGGCGTCGCCGGTCAGCCGGGCGTTGATCGTGAGCGTGTGGCCGGAGGCGACGGCGTTGTTGCCGTGGTCGTCACCGACGTTCGTGCTCAGCACGATCTCGCCGGGACCGTCGATCGTGGTGCTCTGGCTGGCGACGATGTTGACGTCAAAGTTGTTCTGAAAATAGGTTGTTGATCCCGAGGCCAGCTTCAGTACGCCGTTTGTGCCGTCCAGATAAGCCGCGTTCAACGTGTTGTTTCCGGACAGGGTGACGGCGTTGGTGCAGTCGATTCTGAGATTCAGCCCGCTGGGGCCCCTGAGCATGTCGCCGAGGATTGTGATCGCGCCCGCGCCGCGCAGGCGAACGGTCTTGGTGCCGGATGTGCTGTTTGTCGGCACGAAGACGGATCCCAGTGTCAGGGTCTGGCCGAGGGTGTCATTACGGAAGGTATAGGAGCCGCCGATCGATCCGCCGCCCAGTTGCAGGCTGCAGTTGAAGGTCTGGCTGTTGGCGGCGGAGGCGTCGATGCGGTATTCTCCTTCCGTGCCCATGACCAGAATCTGGCTGTCGAGGGGGCCGGTGCCGATCGTGTAGGCCGCGACGGCAGGGCCCGTGAAAACGATGTTGCCCACGCTGAACAGTCCCGACAGATTCAGGGAGACTTGGCCGTTGCCCGCGGAGTCGAAGGTGGCTGTCTCGTTCAGCGCGCTCCCCGGAAAGGGCGAGGCACTCCAGTTGGCGTTGTTGACCCACACGTTGTCTTGAGTGCCCAGCCACGTACCGTTGGCGGCCAGAAGGGGGTTCGCGCCGGCGCAGGCCAGCAGTGCGGCCAAGCCGAATGAGCAAGCAGACGGGTGAATCCAACAAGCGTTCGCCGTGAATCGAATTCTCATAATCCAGCTCCTCGTTGCACAATTATCTTTCAACCACAAGAGAAGGGTACCACAGGGAGAAAGTGTTGATACTGCATATCACGCAGAAAACATGCTTCATTTTGCGCAAAGATAAGACCGGTCGGAAGTGCACGCAAAGCCCCTCCGACCTCTGGTCTCCGACCGCTGACCGCTGTCTCAGCGGACCCTGATCAGTGTGCCGCCCGAGAAGAGCAGTTGCACGCTGCCGTCGGAGCGGTAGACCACGTGCCAGCGGCTGTCGGGCACCGTCACGCTGCTGAATGTGCCGGTGCGCGTGCCGCTGCATGTCAGTAGCGTGTAGGTCTGACTGCGCGAAAGCTCATTGGGATTCGCGACGGTCAGACTCAGGCCGCTCAGATCGAGGTCGCCGTCGACTTCCAGGCGGTCGCACTGGCCGCTGGCCGCCACATCGACGTGCAGCGTGGCGCTACCCGACACGCTGCCGTCAACGATCTTCAATGTGCCGAGCGTGCCGTCGCCGCCGGGCCAGAGGTCGCTCGTCACGGACAGCGTGCCGTTGCTGACCGTGCCGTTGCCGTCGATGCCGGACAGCGTCTGCACGGTGCCGCCCAGATCGAGCGTGGCGCCGTTGGCGAGTTGCACCGACATGGCTTCGGCGAGCCAGTTGGAGGCGCTGATCCCTGTGGTCAGCAGGCTGCCGTCGCCGGGATCGGTGAGCGCCACGAAATTGGCGATGTTGGTCTCGTTGCGGCCCTGATAGTCGATACCGAAGCCGAAGAGCGAAGTTGTCCACCAGGCGGAATACACTCTGCCCGCACCGCCTCCTCCGTTGCCGAAGCGCGCCTCGAAGGCGTGCGGGCCAGGCGTCAATGTGTGGCTGCCAATCGTCGGCACGTTATGGACACCGTTGTTGAGCACGGTGACGCCGTCGATCTTGAGCATCGCGAAATCGTCGATGTTTTCGCCGAAGGTCCAGGTCACGTCGCTTTCCGAGCGGTTCCAGAGATAGCCGGTGTAGAGGTAGGTCACGTTGGACGACCACGGCGGCTGGGTGTTGACGTTGGCCATGCGCGTGGTGAGCTGCACCAGGATGTTCGTGCTCAGCGACTCTGTCGTGTTGAAAGCGCCCGACAGCGGGCCCTCCAGGAGGCCGGGCGTGGCGCTCGCCAGCCGCAACGTTCCGTTTTCGATGAGGAGCGGAACATCGGCGTCAATGGAGGCCGCGAGAATCAGCGTGTCCGTGCCGGTTTTCGTGAAGCTGTCCAAGGCCAGGACGCCGTTGGCGATCACGCCCGCCGAGGCGGTGAACGCGCCGTTGGTGCGGGTGAATCCGCCCAGATCGATCTGTCCGCCCTCGAGGTGGATGTCGGTGCCGGCGGGGAGCGCCTCGGCGGCCGTGAGACGCAGCATGCCGTTGCTGACGGTCGTCGCGCCCGAGTAGGTGTTGGCGCCGTCCAGCGACAGCGTGCCCGTGCCGAGTTTGGTGAGGCCGCCGCCGGCGTTCGTGCCCAACGTGACGGTACCGATCACGGCCGCCGTGACGTTGGTTCCGCCGCCGCGCAGCGTGACGGTCGGCGCGGCGGAGTAGTCCACGCCCGGACAGGTCATCGTGATGCTGCCGATCTTGAAGGTACCTTTGCCGGTACCGTCGTCCGCCAGGTTCGCTACGACGCTGGCGCCGGCCCCGTCGCCCTCGATCACCACGTACGGTTCGCCGATGTAGCCCGACCCTTGCGCGGCGAGCGCGATGGACACGACGCTTTGTCCGGTCGGTTTGCGGATGGCGGCCGGGATCACGACGGATTTGTCTGCGGTGTCGATGACGGCGCCGCCTGCGAAGGTCTCGAAGGCGTCGAACGCATAGACGCCGGTCATGTTCGACGGC